>JAJCYN010000473.1 GCA_029262915.1 Flavobacteriales bacterium | reverse complement strand
ATACCTTTAGAAAGTTTTTAAGGAATCTATGGATTGGTAGATTTTTGGGCATCTTGGTGTGGTCCGTGTCGAGGAGAAAACCCTAATGTAGTTGCCGCATACAAAAAATACCACGATAAAGGGTTTGAAATTTTTGGAGTTTCTTTTGATACAGATAAGGATAAATGGTTAAAAGCAGTTGAGGATGATAAGTTGACTTGGTTTCATGTTTCTGATTTAAAAGGTTGGGGGAATGCTGCAGGAAAAATTTATGGTGTAAGAGGGATTCCTCATTCTGTACTGATTGATAAAGAAGGAATTATTGTAGCTAAAAATTTGAGAGGAGAAGAATTGCACAAAAAATTAGAAGAGATTTTTAACGCAAATACCTAATAATACTATCCGCAAATTTTATTGAACAACTTATTGCTAAAAAGGTAAAAAGTACTATTTTTGCACTCCTTTTGCGGGTGTGGTGAAATTGGTAGACACGCTAGACTTAGGATCTAGTGCTTCGCGGCATGGGGGTTCGAGTCCCTTCACCCGCACAAAGAAAAGGTATAGGGTTCGCTTTGTACCTTTTATTTTTAAAAAAATAGTGTAAGATGAATATTACTAAAGAAAAAGTTGATGATTTAAATGCAGTAATTAAAGTGCAGTTAGATCAAGCAGATTATCAAGATAAAGTAGATAAGATTTTAAAAGATCACCGTAAAAACGCAAATGTTCCTGGTTTCAGAAAAGGTCATGTTCCTATGGGGATGATTAAGAAACAAGTTGGAACAAATGTATTGGTGGATGAAATCAATAAAATTTTATCTGAATCATTACAAAAATTCATTACAGAATCTAATTTAAACCTGTTGGTTAATCCACTTCCAAAATTAGATGAACAAGATAAAATTGATTGGGAAACCCAAAAAGACTTTGAATTTAACTATGAAGTAGGTATTGCACCAGAATTTGATGTTGATTTAGGAGCTAAGTTAAAATTGGAGTACTATAAAATTAAAGTTGCGGAAAAGGATATAGACAAGTATATCACTGATGTGGCTAAACGTTATGGTAAAATGACTAATCCAGATATTGCAGAAGCAGATGATATGCTTTTTGGGAAATTTGAAGAGTTGGATGGTTCTGGTAATATTAAAGAAGGTGGAATTAGTCATTCTTCAGTAATTATTATTAGTGCTGTTATAGATAAAAAATTACAGAAGAGCTTAGTTGGAGCGAAAGCAAACGATACATTTGAGTTAGATCCTAAAAAAGTTTCAGAACACGATACAGATCAAGCTGCTGCTTTAGGAGTTGATGTTGCTACTTTAGCAACTATTATCTCTAAGTTTAAATATACTGTGGAAAAAATAAACAGAGTTATTCCTGCTGAGCAAAATCAAGAATTTTTTGATAAGGTTTATGGACCAGAGACAGTAAAAGATGTTGCTGGGTTTAGAGCTAAAGTATCTGAAGAGTTAAGTAAAGGACTTTCTGTAGATGCCGATAGAAAATTAAAAACTGATATTCAAGAAAAATTGATAGCAAAACTGAAATTAGATTTGCCAAATGAGTTTTTAAAAAGATGGATAGTTGCTTCAAATGAAAAACCAATTTCTGCAGAGCAAGTTGAAGAAGAATTCGATGAATATGCTAAAGGATTGAAATGGCAACTAATTGAAAATAAAATTATTAAGAATAACGACATTAAAGTTACTCCAGAAGAAGTTGTTGAACACACAAAAGGATTGTTAATGCAACAAATGGCGGGAATGGGTTTGCCAGAAAATAATGATGAAGAATTAACCGAAACAGCAAATCGAGTGTTGCAAAATGAAGAAGAGGCAAGAAATCTTTATATGATGATGTACGATAATAAGTTAATGGATCTTTATAAAAGTTCCCTCAAACTAAAAGAAAAAGAAATTTCTTATGAAGACTTTATAAAAGTAGCTTATAGTAAAAAATAAAATTTGAGCCTCGCAATTGCGGGGCTTTTTTTATATCATAAAAAATATTAAAAACTAATTTTAATACGACAATATATGTTAAATTAGTCCTCTAATTTTACATCATAAATTAAATCTAAAAAGCAATGTTCGATAAAGATGAATTCAGAAAATACGCTACCAAACATCAAGGAATAAGTAGTACAGTTTACGATCAATATACCTCTGTTTATGGGAATTATATTTCGCCAACAATTATTGAAGAACGTCAGATGAATGTAGCTTCAATGGATGTGTTTTCTAGATTAATGATGGATAGAATTATTTTTCTTGGAGTCGGAATTAACGATCACGTTGCAAACATAATAATAGCTCAATTGTTATTTTTAGAATCGGTTGATGCAAAAAAAGACATCCAAATTTATTTGAATTCACCAGGAGGATCAGTTTATGCTGGCTTAGCAATGTATGATACAATGCAATACATCGCTCCAGATGTGGCAACAATTTGTACTGGAATGGCAGCCTCTATGGGTGCAGTTTTATTGTGTGCTGGTGCAGAAGGTAAAAGAACTGCTTTAAAGCATTCAAGAGTTATGATTCACCAACCAATGGGTGGAGCTCAAGGACAAGCAACTGATATGGAAATTACAGTTAAAGAGATTCTAAAATTGAAAAAAGAATTATATGAAATCATTTCTGGGCATTCAGGTAAATCTATGAAAGAAGTTGAGAAAGATAGTGATCGAGATTATTGGATGACAGCAACAGAAGCTAAAGATTATGGAATGATTGATGAAGTTTTAATTCAAGAAAAGAAATAATTGAGTCGAAAGTTTAAAGTTTAAAGACTTTTTACTTTCTTACTTTAAACTTAAAATAAATGAGCTATATAGCACAAATCCATGCAAGACAAATTTTAGACTCAAGAGGTAATCCAACTGTTGAGGTAGATGTAATTACACAAAATGGTGTTTTAGGTAGAGCTGCTGTTCCTTCAGGAGCTTCAACAGGAAAATATGAAGCTGTTGAGTTGAGAGATAATGATAAAGGCATTTATGTGGGTAAAGGGGTTACAAAGGCAATTCAAAATATTAATACTACACTTAATGAGGAGTTGAACGGAGCTTATCTAATGGATCAAACTGCCATTGATAATGCAATGATTGCATTAGATGGTACAGCCAATAAATCTAACTTAGGAGCTAATGCCATTTTAGGCGTTTCGTTGGCTTGTGCAAAAGCAGGAGCGGAAGAAACAGGAATTCCACTATTTAAGTATATTGGAGGAGTGAATGCAAACGTGTTGCCAATTCCAATGATGAATATTTTAAATGGAGGTTCGCACGCAGATAACAAAATAGATATTCAAGAATTTATGG
>JAJCYN010000472.1 GCA_029262915.1 Flavobacteriales bacterium | reverse complement strand
CCGAACTTGGTAATTTTACAGGGTAACTTTCTACATTGTTTCCGTTTCTATCAATTAAATAAATTTTAGATGTTGTATTGAAAAGTAGTTGTAGTTTGTTGTTTTTGTAGACATCAATTTGGTACACATTTCCAATAATACGTTCTTGCAATTGCTTGGTCCAAATTACTTTCCCGATGTTGCTAATCAAGTATATTTTATTGGCATCATCTTGCACAAAAATTTCTTTTGCTTTCGTTTTATGATTAACGACAATATGAGGAGTTGAACTTATATTGGTGTCCAATAATAATTCCCATAACGATGCAGTTTCTTGTTTGTAAACAGGGTTGTATTTTAGATGGATGTTATTGTAATACAATCCATTTTTTTCTGTGCTTACTTGAATAGCAACAGCCTCAAATTTTCGAAAAACTTCAATTTTTTCATCAAATACTGATGAATAATCTTCCTTACAAAACTGTTTGTACAAGTTGATTGAACGAGCAATATTGTTGTAAATAAAGATGTTACTGTTCGATGATAGGTTGTCGTTAAAGGTCTTAAAGTTTTCATTATTGCTCAATACTTTTTCATTCATTACATTAGTGATGAAAGTCTTTAGCCCATTTTCTGTATTTCCAAAAACTACATAATCATTAATAATTGTGTAGAAGTAATTATCAAGATTTACAAAAGGTTTTCCTAATAAATTTTTAAATAGATGGTCTAAATCAATCTTATTAATTTCAAAATTATTAAAAGAAATAGCCTCAAAAGGTTCTTGGTTTACTTTAACCGAAATGCTTGATAAATTTGCTTTTGTTTTACCCATTTCGTTAGAATGAAATATAACAAACTTGTTGGCGGAAAAATCATCAGTTAATGATTCTGTGATGATAAAAGCAACTTCATTTCCTATGTTAGCTAAGAATTCTTCTTCCAAATCAATTCCATAAGTTGAAGTTTGTTCATCCAAGTATTCTTGATAGTTAAAAAACTGATTGGTATTTTTTAGAGATAACTTTCTATTCTCAAAAAAACTTTTAGAGTTGCTTAATCCATAATGATAGATAAATGCAGTGTTAAATGGAATTACCGATAACATATCAATATCTTGTGGTTTTTGATCTTTAAAAAGAGAAAGCCAATAATTGTCCCTTTCATCAGAAAAACTAAAACCATTAAAACTTAATGAGTTTGGTTTGAGGTTTATGTCAAGTTCTGTCCAACCCGTATAATTTTCAAATTTACCGCTATATTCTTTACTCGATTTGTTTAAATATTGATTGATGATTTTTGAAAAATGTTTGTTATTGATAAATAGATTCCCATCTTCCGATTGACCAGAATTAGCAATCATTTTCGAAAATTTCGGGTTGTTTAATAAACTGCTTTTAGCGTTTAATTGTCGAATAACATCTTCAATCAAAACAGTACTGTAGCTAAAAGCTAAGGTGTTTTTATAAATAACTATTGAGATTTTATCGATTGTATTCGTAGGTAAAGTGTGTATTGAAACACCATCATAATCCCTGGAAGTTGGGTTTTTTCGAGTGACATTTTTGATTTTCTGAATTAGTTTTTCTTCTGTAATATCGTCACTAATTGGAATGTAAAAGATAAAATCATAATCGTTTGCACCAGAAAGGTGCATTGAACCTAAAATGGTTTGATTAATAAATAATGGTTTAAATGGACCTACTAATAACGAATCTAAATAATGAACTTGAGTGTTAACCTTATTTATTGTTTCAGTATTCGTGATGAGTTCTTCCCAAATAATGTTGGTAGTTGCCATTTTAGTGTAAAGTGCATTAAAATTATTTTCCTTAATAATTAACGCAGCATTTTGAGGAATAGCTTCAAAAGCGGTTTTATTAATCGGTTGTTTTACATTTTTATAGAAGTTATAGGCAATGATGCTTACCGCTCCCATTAATAAAATGAATAAACCTAAAAGAATTTTCTTGGTCATTGAATACTAAATTCCTTTACAATAGCGTAAAAGTAAGCTGTATTAAGAAATTTTAGAATTGTTGTTTGATAAAGAATTAACAACGATTAGTTAATAGGCTTTAACATTTTTACTGAGTAAGAAAAGTAAAGTAATTCCACCCAAAACGAAGAATAAAATACCAGAAAGGAGTATTGCTTGCTGTAAGCTATAAACATCCGCTACGTATCCAAAAAATGGGGAGGCAGAAGCAAATACAATACGAATAATAAAACTTCTGATGGACATTACTGTTGCTCGCATTTCGGAAGGAATGTGCCTATTCATATAATCTCGTAAAACTGGTGTGGCAACACCTCTTGTAATGTAAAAAAGTAATAAAATGAGTAAGCCCCACAAACTAGTGGAATAACTTATTATAAAATAGCAGCTACAAATTAATACCAATATCATAATGAGTAGTGTTTTAGTCTTAATGCTTTCTTCAATTTTATGTGCATAGAAAGATGGGATGGCCACTGCTAAATTTAATCCTGCACCCAATAATCCGAAATAAAATTTACTGTCAATTCCGATTGACATAAAATAAGGCTGACTAAACCAAGCCATTGTTAATGTTCCTGCTCCAATGATAGAAGAATAAAAAATATAATAGCGTAACGTTTTATTTTCTTTTAGGGAGAACTGGATAATTTTTTTGATGTTTTTCCAGGGTTTTGTTTTGCCATCTTCTAATCGGTGCATTGTTGGTTCAACTAAAATTAGGGCAGTTAAAAACCCTATAAATGCTATTCCAATTTGATAATAAAAAGGAGTTCTTAAACTTATTTCAGCCAATAGTCCACCCGCGATAAACGCGAATGCTTCAGCTAAGTTTCCCATAGAAATAGTTCGTCCTTCCAATTTTATAAAATCTTTTGTTCTGTTTAATTCCAATAGCGAATCATACATTATTGCAGTATCAGAACCTGAAATAAAACTCTGTCCAATTCCTAAACAAAGCGCTGCTATTAAAAATCCTTCAAACCCAAAAGAATATGAATAGACTATCATTCCGAGCATTCCAAAAAATGTTCCAATTATCATAGCGTTTTTTCTACCTAAGACATCAGCTACATAACCCGAAGGGATTTCAATTAAAGCAATGGTAACAGAATAAATACTCTGAATGATGAATAAATCGGCAATGGTTAATCCATTCTCTTCATAGAACAACCAAATGATAGGCATAAATAACATTAGCCATTTGGATGCTTTTATTACGTAGAGTTTCCAAATATTTGAACTTACGGTCATTTTTTGGATTTCGTCATTGCGAGGAACGAAGCAATCTTAATAATTGATTGTACAAATCATTCCATTCGGGATTAATAGATTCAATTAATTTGATTTTTTCTGCTCTTGAATCATCTTTTATTCTTTTTTCTTCAGCAATCACTTTTTCTATATTATTGAATCCTTTAAAGTAAACTAACTTGTTTACATTGTATCTGTCTGTAAAACTATTTAGATGTAGTTTTTCCTTATGTTCAAAAACTCTATTTTTAAGATCACTGGCAATAACAGTATAAAGTACTTTATTGTATTTGTTTGTTAAAATGTAAACTGTGCCACCTCGTTCCATTTTTCTTAGCTTGAATGAGATTGCTTCGTTCCTCGCAATGACGTAGTTATTTGTTAAGATGGATAAATTGTTCTATCGCTAATCGGTAAGAATTTAAACCCATTCCAGCAATTACTCCAATACAATTTTTTGCCATTAAGGATTGATGCCTGTATTCCTCGCGCGCATAAACATTAGAAATGTGAACTTCAATAACCGGAGTTTCTATTCCAGCAATAGCATCTCCAATTCCAATAGAAGTATGTGTATAAGCTCCAGCGTTCATAATAATTGCATCATAACTAAAACCTACTTCGTGCAATTTATTGATGAGTTCACCTTCAACGTTACTTTGATAATATTCAAAATCAACAGCTTTAAATTCTTCCTGTAAAGAGCTGTAATAATCCTCAAAAGAGTTTTCACCATAAATAGACTTTTCCCGTTTACCGAGTAAGTTTAAGTTGGGACCGTTGATAATTAGTAACTTCATTATAAATTGCTATTCGACAAAGATATATATTTGTAATTAGAATTAACTACTCAATAATTGCCTTCACGGGCATCGTGATGAACTGGACACCAACCATAAAAGGTTTTAAAAATTATTTACAGTTAGAACGCTCATTATCTTCTAATTCGATAGAAGCTTATTTACGTGATGTAGAAAAATTTGTACAGTTTTTGGAGTTGAAAGAAATTGATGTTAACCCCGAAAAAGTAGAACAAAATCAGATTGAAGATTTTTTGCAATGGGTTAGCGAAATTGGTTTAAATGCTCGTTCTCAAGCTCGAATTTTATCTGGATTAAAAGCGTTTTACAAATATTTATTGATGGAAGATATTATTAATGTTGCACCAACAGAGTTATTAGAATCTCCTAAAATTGGCAGAAAATTACCAGAGGTTCTAAGTATAGAAGAGATTAATGAAATTATTGGTGCAGTTGATTTAAGTAAACCTGAAGGAGAACGAAATAAAGCAATGCTTGAAACTTTATATAGCTGTGGGTTAAGAGTTTCGGAACTTGTCTCATTAAAAATTTCTGGCTTATTGTTAGATGAGGGTTTTATTCGTGTAATCGGAAAAGGAGATAAAGAACGAATTACACCAATAGGGAGTATTGCTATAAAACACATCAATACATATATTGAGAGTAAGCGCAATCACATGAATAATATTGATAAAGATAGTGAAGATGTACTATTTTTAAATCGAAGAGGAAAACAATTGACTCGAGTAATGATTTTTACCATTATTAAACAATTGACAGAAAAATCTGGTATTACTAAAACGGTAAGCCCACACACCTTTAGACATTCTTTTGCCACACACTTAGTAGAGGGTGGTGCTGATTTAAGAGCAATACAAGAAATGTTAGGACATGAATCCATTACTACTACAGAAATTTATACTCACTTAGACCGAGAATACTTGCGACAAGCAATTTTAGATTTTCATCCTAGAGCCAAATAATTTTCTTAATTTAGAATCAATTTAAATTATTTAATGACTTCAATCAAAGCGATAGGGAATAGTTGGAAACCCGAAATAGATAAGACAGCTTTTAAATACCATAAAATTACTCTGTGGGTAGCTGTAGTATTTAATATGTTATTTTTTGTTACTGACTACATTAACATTTATGAGTATTGGCAAGAATTTTTGACTTTTAGAGTTGTCGTTTCCTTTATTTGTTTAATCACAGTTTTATTTCATAAAAAGCTAAATATTTCCATTCAGCTAATGGGAGTAATTCCTGTTTTATTAATTTCCATTCAAAATGCTTATATGTGGAGTGTGATGGATGCAGAACATCTCCAAAAACATACGATGGCTTATATGACGCTGTTTATTGGTTCAGGAATGTTTGTGTTTTACCATGTTTATTACTCAATATTTATAGTAGGGGCGAGTTTAATTGCAAATGCAATTTTCTTTTATTTTAATAGTACTTTATCCCCAGATGAGATATTGGTAAACGGGGGATTATTAACTCTTTCTGTAGCTATATTTTCTATTTTGTTAATCAGAATGAGGTTTAGATTAACCAAAAAAGAATTGGTTGCTCGTTTTGCTTTAGAAGAATCTAAACACGAATTACAAGAAAAAAACACAGAAATAGTTGATAGTATAAATTATGCAAAACGAATCCAAAGTGCATTAATTCCACCAGTAGAAGTATTTAAAAAAATACTACCAGACTCTTTTATAATATTTAAACCGAAAGACATTGTTAGTGGAGATTTTTATTGGATTTCAGAATTGAATACTACTAAAGAAAATGAATCCGATAATGAAAAATTGGTTGTTTATAGTGTAGCTGATTGTACTGGTCATGGAGTTCCTGGAGCTTTTATGAGTTTAATAGGATTAAAAATATTTAATCAATCTATAACGCAACAACATGTAAATTCTCCAGCAAAAGCATTAGATTACTTAAATAATGAAGTTTTCAAAACAGTAAATATGCATTCCGATTCAGATAATATTATTAGAGATGGGATGGATGTAGCGTTATGTGCTATTAATTTTAAGACATTGATGCTGTCTTTTTCAGGTGCTAAAAACCCAGTTTACATTGTTAGAAATAAAAACCTCCATGAAATTAAGGGAGATAAGCAACCAATAGGTTCTTATGAAGCTCAAGAACCTTTTACAAATAAAGAATATCAGCTTCAAAAAGAAGATATGGTTTACATTTTTTCAGATGGTTATGCCGATCAATTTGGAGGGCCTAAGGGAAAGAAATTAAAATATAAACCTTTTAAGGAAATGTTGGTTCGCAATTCTGATAAAGATTTGTATGAGCAAGAGCAAGAGTTAGATCATTTATTTGAAAATTGGAAAGGGAATTTAGAACAATTAGATGATGTATGTGTTATCGGTGTGAGAATTTAGCTACCATTTTTTATAAATTCCGATGCTAACTGTTCCTAAATGAGCAACATAATTTCCACTAAATGCTCCGAAAGTAGCAGCAGTAAAACCAATTTTATTTTTTAATTCATAAGCTAATTTTATTCCGT
>JAJCYN010000471.1 GCA_029262915.1 Flavobacteriales bacterium | reverse complement strand
CAACTTCTTCTAACGTGTATCTAAAAAATTCTTCGTGATCCGTTTTTAAGTGAATGATCCCATTGGGTTTTAAAAAAAGTTTATAACGCTCAATAAACATTGGAGAAGTTAAACGCTTTCGTTCTAGTCGATCTTTTGGTTGTGGGTCAGGAAAAGTTATCCAAATTTCGTCTACTTCATTTTCTGCAAAAAAAGAAGCTATATGATCTATTTGAGTTCGGATAAAATAGACATTGTCCATTTTATTTTCGAAAGCCGTTTTCGCTCCTCGCCAAATCCGATTCCCCTTAATGTCCACACCTATAAAATTTTTATTAGGAAAATGTCCGCCCATACCAACTGTGTATTCACCCTTGCCACATCCTAATTCAAGAACAATAGGATTATCATTTTTAAAAATGGTTGCTTTCCATTTCCCTTTTAAGGAATGATTTTTTCTAAAGACTTCCTCAGTAGTAGGCTCAACAACATTATTAAATGTTTTCATCTCAGCCCACTTCCGTAATTTCCCTTTCCCTCCCATATTAAAATTCTATGCAGATTCAAAAAAATCAGCATATTTATTTAAATGTTTTAATATGTCTTTTTGTAAAATCATGGCCGTATCTTCCTTCTCAACATCTTCCATATCTCTAACTATTTCTACCAAAGGGATTAGGTACAAGTGCAATTGGTCATGTGCATCTCCTTCCATGGTACATTCGGCAAAAATTGTTTCCATTTCAATGCTTAATCTTTGCCCCATTGCAGCATAAAGAGAAATTCTTCCGTCTTCTATTTCTTCATTTATGATAGACAACATTCTTTCAATCCCCGCTGTTGTTTCTATATTAGCCCCCCATTTTTCACCATTATTTAAATGCAATATTTTTTTGTCCTTTTTATTTTTTGCTGTTTCTCTTACCTCTTTAACCCAATCCATTAATAAGGTTTTTTGCTCTGCTGTTAACTTCGCTTCTGAATGTGTCCATGTATATTCATTTAATGGCATTTCTCCTTCTTCCACTTCTTCCACCATTTCTTCCAATTTATGATCTTTTCGTTTTGCTGTGAATGTTCCCCATTCAGAAAAATTTAACTCTTCTCTTGCTTCATTAATATGATCTTTTACCCACCAAGAAACAGGAGCAATATTACTGTACCAAGGGTATGTTGATTCATTAGAATGGCAATCGTAACAGGAAGTTTTAAGTATTGAAGCAATTTCTTCAGGTGGATTGTTTATCTCAATAAAATCATTTTCAATCTTAATTGCTGGATTGGTTTTATCAATTCTAAAAAATTGAATTATTATTAGAATAACTAACAATCCGTATAATATCTTCTTTTTCATAATATCACTTATTTATCTGTGCAACAAAAATAAGTATCTTAGCCTTAATTGAACCCTAAAAAGAACATATTAGTTTGTCCGTTAGACTGGGGATTGGGTCATGCTACCCGATGTGTTCCAGTTATTAACGAATTATTGGGGTTAAATTTTAATGTAATAATTGGTGCAGATAAAAACCCTTTAGCTTTTTTAAAACAAGAATTCCCAGAACTACCAACCGTTGTTATTCCTGGTTATGATGTAACGTATAATGAACAAGGAAGTTTATTTAAATTATTTTGCGAAAGTGTTCGATTTTATAATTTTATAAAAAAAGAACATCAATTTTTAGCAACTATAATTAAAGAAAACAACATCGATATTGTTGTTTCTGATAACCGTTATGGACTATGGAGCAAAAAAATAACTTCCATATTAATTACTCATCAACTTTATATTAAAACTCCTTTTGGAAATTCGATAGCGAATAAAAAAATAAGAGGTCTCATTGCTAATTTTAATGAATGTTGGATTCCAGATGTTAAAAGAATTCCTAATCTATCAGGAGATTTAGCTCATTTAAAACCATTTCAACATTCACATCGTTTTATTGGTCCATTATCACGTTTTACGTCATTGCGAGCAGAACGAAGTAACCTTATTAAAGAACACGAATACGATATTTTAGCCATTATTTCAGGGCCAGAACCTCAACGAACCATTTTTGAAAAATTAATCCTAGAGCAAATTCAAAATAGTAATTTGAAAGCTGTAATTGTTAGAGGATTGCCTAACCTTAACGTCATTGCAAGAAACGAAAGTGAAATGCATCGTGACGAAGCAATCTTATTATCGAAAAATGAGATTACTTCGTCATCACAAAAAGCTCTTCCTCGCAATGACGATAACATTAAAATCTTTAATCACTTATCTACTAAGGAGTTTTTACAATACTTTCAAAAAAGTAAAATAGTAGTTTGTCGAGCAGGCTATTCAAGTATTATGGATTTAGTAACTTTAGGTAAAAAAGCCATTTTGATTCCTACCCCAGGGCAAACAGAGCAAGAATATTTAGCACAATACCATTTTGAACAAGGTAATTTTTATACTCAAAAACAACATGAGTTTAATATCCAAAAAGGGTTGCATAAAGTTGAAAAATTTTCACCAAAAGTAATTGTTAAGGGTCAAATTAAGCTTGACTTTCTCCTTAAAAAGACTAACTTCGTTTAGCGTGCAATTAAAAAAGTACTACTATCTATTACTAAATAAGTATCATTATTCAGAATCATCCTACTTTGACAATATCTAGAAAATGGTAATATAATTAGTGTTTTCTTCAGGGTAGTCTATTTTTGAGCGATTTTTAATAATCCTTCTAGTTGGGCTAACCGGGCTTCTGTGGCTGTTTTAAATCGGTCGGTTTCAGTAATTGTATTTTCAATTTTTGTTTTCATTATTTTGTTTTCTAACATTAATTTTTCAATAATTTGTTGTTGCTCTTTTACTGCATTTACTAGTGTAGCTATAATTGGTCTATCACTTAATGTTAGGTATCCATCATCGTTTGTACTCACAGCCTCCGGAATATTCTTTTGTACATTCTGTGCTGAAAAACCAGTATATGTGTTTAAAGTATCATACCCTGTTTCTTTCCTCCATTTATATGAAATAGGAGCTATATTTTCCAAATCGTTTAACCCTCTTGTATAGTTTTCTTGAATATCTTTTAACCGTTCATCGGAAGAAACAGATACATTTCCAGCTGCATCTGTAACTAAAGTACCCGCTCCAAATGTTTCAAAACGAACACTCCCAGTCGTATGTAATTGTGCTGTAGGTGCTATAGTTCCAATACCTACATTTCCAGCATTGTTTATTGTCATTCTTACATTAGGAGTTAAAGAGAAGCCTCCTGTATCAGGGGGAGCTGTCCAAAATTTAATATTGCCAGAATAACCAGTGCCAGAAGCAGAGTTGTATCCTCCATTGTAATTTAATTGACCTGCAGATGAAGCATAATGATTGTATCCAAATGATGCTAAACCGATATCAGGATTTTCATCCGTAATTGGGACTATTACAGCCTGAGAACTCAAATTATCTGAAACAATAATTCCTCTGTGATTATCCCCTGAAACATGGCCAACATTTAATCTAAACTCACTATATTGGTCTCTACCAATAACAACATTACCTCCCCTATTTTGTATCCTAATTAAACTTGGACCTACACCATTATTTGTCCCTTGTATCCACCCATAAGAGCCTGTGGAACTTCCTCCTAAATTAACTCCAAAACTTCCATCATGAAATCTTGCCCCATCAGCAGTGGCATATATAGCAGATTGGGATAAGCCTGAAACTTGTAATCTATTTATTGGTGCAGTAGTGTTAATTCCCACATTACCTTCTACTAATAAACCGTTTGTGGGAGCAGTATTAGTACCCGAGTAAGTTGCACCAATTACGGCTCCGCCTTCTACATCTAGCCGGTTTTGGGGATTACCTAAGCCAGTTCCAATTCCTACGTTTCCAGTTTGGGTAAAACTCATCAATCTATCCGCCCCAGCTGCACTAAATTGTAGTTTATTACCATTAAATGGATCACTAAACATATCCCATAACATACTCCCTGCTGTGGATAAACGAAGTACTGACCCAAAGTTGGTAGCACCATCAATTATAATAGAACTGATACTCGCTGAATCAGCAACATATAACTCACCTAGAGGAGTATTTGTTCCTATCCCTACATTTCCATTATTTTTAACTATCATTAAATCTCCATCAGTGTTATCGTCACTGGAAATCATAAAAAGGTCATCTGTTCCACCATTAGCAGAAACCTCTAATTTAGCATTAGGCATACTATCATTGATACCAACTCTATTGTTAGTTCCTTCAAACGTCAGTATAACATTTTTAGATCCTCCTAAAGGTTCTAATCCCAAATACCCACGAATAATATTGGGATCTGATCCTTCTAAACCTAACCAAACATTTTTTCCATTACGATTATAAATAGAAATTCTATTAAATCGATCAGCATATAGACCAGACATATTAAAACCACCAAATTGAGCCACATCCTCTGAAGCAACTACATTTTGTTGATTATAAACATGCAATTTTGACAAAGGATTAGGCAATCCAACTCCCACATACCCATTACTAAGTACCCTCATTTTTTCAGTATTGTTAGTTTTTATTACCCAATCTTGTGCATCAGTGGTTCCAATAAAATTAGTTGCTGGGTTAGTTCCTGAATTGCCTGTTAAAGACCAATCGTTATTTGACACACCAGTAGTAAAACGTACCCAATTTGGAGCAACCGGTGTTCCTGAATTGTAATAATAACCAACTCCTTCTGGTAAAACCGCATTGGTGTTATATACCAATAAGCTTGTTGCAGGAGTGGTAATCGTTATAGCATCATTTATACCTGTTAATACTACTCTTGGAACTAAAAAGCCCTTATTGGTAAAATCAACATCTAACCCTGCTGATGTATTAGGGGTTGAACCTGTGGCATTAATGCCTACGTTTTGAGCCACTCCAATTAATGAAAGGATGACTAAACAAAAGGTTAAAAATTCTCTTTTCATACTTTATTCTATTATTATGTTAGGTAAAAACAAGAATTCCAATAATGCAAAAGAGAATGGCTACCAACTACAAAAAATTGGGTAATGATAAACAGTTTTTCACCAAAAGGTTTTCTCAACAATTAATTCAGGTTAATTATATAAAATTCAAAACTATTGTATGTGCGGCAAAATAACCTCACTCACAGGGTTGAATTGGCTAATTTCACCCCAAAGTGTGATGTACTATGGATGTAGAAAAATTAAAACTCTTTCTGAATGATTTGAGTTATTTTAATAACGAGAGCAAGTTTTTTATTGCCTCCTGATTCAAGATCGAAAAGTGAGTACATTTTTTTAAGAGAAGACTTAACCCCTTGAATGCTTAAATGGACAGTGTCTGCAATCTCGCTATTTATAATTGTAGGATTAGTATATATAATGATCAGTATCTTCCAGTCCGTCTCATTTAGCTTTTGGTTTGTATACTCATTTATTGCTTTTTGATTTATTTCTGATTCTCTTGTTTGAGCTGATGGACTTATATTTTTAATAATTGCTTCAGCTTTTATAAGTTTAAGTTCTATAAGTAACTTTTCTCTTTCTTCCCTTTTTTTCTTTTTGTAATTAAAGAAAAAAAGGATAATCAAAATTAGTATAAGAATTAAGAACGATACAAGTCCATATTGTCTATACTTCCTAACTTCTATCTCTTTTTTTAATAGCTTATTTTCTTGCTGCTTTTTTTCTGTATTGTACCTGCTTTTTGCCTCTGCAAACGTTTTCGCATTACTTTTTACAAGAATTTCAGAAACTATTGTCATTTTTTGATAATGTTCGTGTGACTTTTTATATTTTTTCTGTGCAAAATAATTGTTTACCATATCACGATGATTATCTAACAATCCTTCAATGTCATTTAACGAATCGAAAATTTCAATAGATTGTAAAAAATATTTTTCAGCATTATCATATTGCTTAAGTTTATAATGCAATTCGCCAATATTATTAAATTCATTGGCTATCCCAGCATGCAATGAAATGTCATAGAATATGTCTAATGATTTTTCGTGATACTTTAATGCTTTTTTGTATTCGAGCAATTTACCATACACCAAACCAATATTGCTATAACTATTTGCTACTCCTAATGTATCGCTAAATTCTTCTCTTATTGATAATCCTTTATTAAAATTAGTAAGTGCATTCTCAAAATCATTGGCACAGAAATAAGAAACTCCTAAATGATTATACAAATACCCCTTATAAATTTGAGCTTGCGATAAAGTATCATAATCATTGATTATCTGCTGATACAATAGAATAGCTTCATCACAATTCTTTGTTAAAAGATAGTTATAAGCTAAAGTATTTAATTCACTTTTCGTAGTATAGTCCTTTAACATTAAGCGTAGGCTATCTTTAAAATTTGGTTGCCCCTCTACTATTAAAGAACTTAATAGTAATAAAACTGTAATAAAACGCGAAAACATAGCACAAATAACAGAAAAAATTCCTCCACTTTGCACATTTTAATTAAACTTTCATCCAAGGACAAAACCCTTTTCCGTTAGTTTTTATGCCTTTATTTATATCATAGATTTCGTGGATTCTTTAAAATTTTCTGGTCAATTTTTCATTAAAGTACTCTTGTCATTTGTTAGTGGTTTCCGTCATTGCGAGGCCTTTTTCTGCCCGAAGCAATCTGCTCATTAGAATGAGATTGCTTTGCTCCATTGTGTTACGCTCGCAATGACGCTTATTTTTTTTTAAATCGACCCTTCGGGTTGTAAACTAATTCACCATCTGTCTGAAAAAGGCAGGATGATGAATTAAAGCGTCAAATTGACAAATCGCTTCGCTTTTCAAATTGACTAATTCTTACTTAATACAACGTACTGACATCCCATCCGCTCTATTTCTGCTGACCATAGCGGAAATACTAATATTGAAGCTCAAGTACCTCGCACCTACACCGGTAACGGCACTGCTCCAATACCAGCCGATCGTACCTATACCTAAGAGCGCACCCATGACGCTACGCTCACCACTCATAGGGAGTTTTAATGGCGAAGCAAAAGCCCCTGCTGCATTGCTGGTAGCCCAACTCAAGCGTTCTGCATTTAATTCTGGTTCTGTTGGAATACGATAACCCGTTGGACAAGGGTTGTTAATACCTCCCCCCTGCCATAAACCATTGTTTTGTGGGCTACGCCAATCGTTTGGAGCACCACCTGCTGTTATAAAATTAGGATGCCCTGGTGTGTTTGTTGGGCTTAGTGTAGCTGTTGTACCACTGGTACGTTTTTCGTGCCCATCAGAACATCTTCCCCATTGGTACAAATCGCCATAAGCTGCTGCATCAGTACTGCTTGTTGCTACCTGGCTCGCTCCTAAATTCCTGTCCATCCATATTCTACCTGTAGGGCTGGTTACATCTACAATAGGTATTACTGTACCTCCACAAGGAAAGGTTGGAGGGCAACTACCTACTGTAGTTATCACCACATCATCTGTACTTGGTGTACAAGATGCATTCGTTATTGTCCATCGTAAAGTAACGGTTCCAGATCCTGCTAATCCTGTTACACCACTTGTGGCAGATGTTGGTGTTGTTATCGTAGCTGTTCCTGCTACTACTGTCCAATTTCCAGTTCCTGTTGTAGGAGCGTTTCCTGCAAGAGTGGCTACGGTTAAACCACAAGCTAAGATTTGGTCAACTCCTGCTGCAGCTACTGTTGGTGAAGCTGTTCTGGTAATTACCACATCATCGGTACTTGCTGCACAAGGTGCATTTGCTATTGTCCATCTAAAGGTATTGGCTCCTACTCCTAATCCTGTTATTCCACTTGTTGGAGAACCAGGAGTAGTTATCGTTCCTGTTCCTGCTATTAATGTCCACGTTCCTGTTCCAACCACCGCAGCATTTCCTGCTAAGGTTGCTGTTGTTGCACATATATTCTGGTCGACTCCTGCTGCAGCTACTGTTGGAGTTGCAACTCCTGTAATTACCACATCATCGGTACTTGCTACACAAGGTGCATTTGCTATTGTCCATCTAAAGGTATTGGCTCCTACTCCTAATCCTGTTATTCCACTTGTTGGAGAACCAGGAGTAGTTATCGTTCCTGTTCCTGCTATTAATGTCCATGTTCCTGTTCCAACTACCGCAGCATTTCCTGCTAAGGTTGCTGTTGTTGCACATATATTCTGATCTGCTCCTGCTACAGCTACTGTTGGTGGAGCTGTTCTAGTAATTACCACATCATCGGTACTTGCTGCACAAGGTGCATTTGCTATTGTCCATCTAAAGGTATTGGCTCCTACTCCTAATCCTGTTATTCCTGAGGTTGGAGAACCAGAAGTAGTTATGGTTCCTGTTCCTGCAATTAGTGTCCACGTTCCTGTACCAACTGTTGGAGCATTTCCTGCTAAGGTTACTGCTGTTGCACATATATTCTGGTCTGCTCCTGCTACAGCTACTGTTGGTGGAGCTGATACAACTAGCGAAGCTGTATTTACAGGAGTAGCAGCAGCACAGGCATTGCTTGCTGTTAAGGTATATACACCTACTCCTGCTGTAGTAATATTTGTTATAGTCGGATTTTGCAAGGTGGAAGTAAACCCATTTGGACCTGTCCAATTCCAACTTGTAGCATTGGAGGCTCCCCCTGTTAAGGTAAGGGTGCTACCAACACAAATAGGGGTGGGTGTTACCGAAGCAGTTACTCCAGAAGGAACCGTACATCCTATACAACCAAAAGCTACCCAAGTGGTAGTTGCTTGATTCCACGCTTCAAAACACTGGGTAGTAGTATTGTATATTAATAACGATTCGGGAATAGGTGCTGTTATAGTATTACGTCTTGTTGTAGTCATTCGTGGAACTAACAATCCTTTACCTGTCGGTATTCCTGTATCATCTATATCTAAGATGGAAGACGGATTGGGTATTGCTCCTGTGGCATTTATACCAACGTTTTGGGCAAATAAGCCCCCTCCAACTCCCCCGAAAGGGGAGAGCAGCCAACACGCTAAGCCAACATATAATAACTTAGGTAATGTTACTTTTGTTTTTTTAGTGCACTTATTCAATTTCTTCCGATATCTATCGGGACTGTTCGTTATTTTTGTTGTCTTTTTCATAATTTATCTTTTTTATTTTCTAATTCCTTTTGGCTTC
>JAJCYN010000470.1 GCA_029262915.1 Flavobacteriales bacterium | reverse complement strand
TAAATTTTTAATTTTTTTAAACGTTTTGCTAAAAGCTGTTTCTGAATCGTAACCAACTTCAGCAGCTATGGTTCTCAATTTTTGGTTTGAATCTATTAGTAATTGTGACGATAAATCCATTCTCCACCTAGTTAGGTATGCTAATGGTGGTTCACCAACAAGAGCATTAAATTTTTGAGCAAAAGAAGAACGAGACATATTTACATTATTTGCAAGCAATTCTACCGTCCATTTATTTGATGGGCTTTCGTGGATTAAACTAATTGCAACTCCAATTCTTGGGTCATTTAGTGCTCCTAACCAACCTGTTGTTCCTTGTGGCTGTCGTTGTAACCACGCTCTAACAATGTAGATAAACATAGTATCTATAAATTTAGAAATAGCAGTAGAAGACCCTATCTCATTACGATTAGATTCTAGCAAAATTAATTGGATGAGTGCATGCAATTGCATATTGTTTTGTACTTCATTGGATGGTATGTGTATAATCTCTGGCAACAGAGATAATACTGGATTGTATTCATAATTCCTGAAAAAATAAATTCCACATAAAAAAGAGGTTAAATCAGAAAAAGAACCTTCTATTTTCGGGATTCCTTTATGACGATTTATAACATCTCTAAAGGGTTCTGCAAAAGAATTTTTAGAATCAATTAATTTATATCCATTACACTTAGTAACTAACACAATATCTCCTTGCATTAATCTAAGGGGTTCAATCATTGTATTCGTTTGAATAAAACAACTTCCTTCACGAATTAGATGAAACACAGCTTTAGAGGCAGCTTCAAATTTCATTCCCCAAGGAGCAGGTAATGTTGGTTCACATATTACAGCGTTTCCCATTTTAGAGGTGGCAAGAACATCTGATAATACATCTATAATTCTTTGTGGATCTGTTTTAACATTTGTTAACTTCATTTAGACGAATGAATATGATTAATGGATTAATAGCAATCAACTGTATGTAAATATACTATAATTTTGGATTATTAAAACAATTTTAATATAAATGATATGAAAAAAATGTATTTAAAACTGGGGTTAGTTCTTCTTATTTCTGGAATGGTTTCTAACTCTTACGGAAAAAAAGCGAAAAAAGACAATAAATCTAAAATTAGTGAAATGAAAGAATTAAAAAAAGCAGATGGTGTTAAACTGACAGAAGTTACCTATCAATTAAAAGTAGATGCCACGCTTGAGTATGTATGGGCAGTTATTGCTCAATATGGAAATATTGCTTCATTTCATAGTGGAGTTGCTGAATCTGGTAAGGTCGGAAAAAGCTCAAACGAAGTATCAATGGGTTGTGAAAGATCTTGCACTATTTATGATGGTAAACGAAAAATTGACATCAAAGAACGAGTCACAGAAATTGAAAAAGGGAAATATTACAGGTATGAGGTTTATGAATGGGTTAATTTCCCTTTAAAAAAGATGTTTAATGGCTTTGGCGTAAAAAAAGATGCTGAAGGAAATACTATTTTGTATCAAGTTCAAAATTATCGATTAAAACCTGGTTTTTTAACTGGTATGATGAAAGGAAAACTTAAAAAAGGTGCAAGAGAGACATTAATTATGTATAAACATTATATTGAAACAGGAGAGAAAAAAGCGGATAAAGAAAAAATATTAAAAATGGAAAAATACAAGAATGTCTAGACTTACAATTCCACTAATAAGGACAAGAGAACTTAAAAAACAATTGTATTTATTAAAATGGATACAAATAATGAAATCTCGAAATACAATCAATCTATTAATTAAAAAAGAAAACTATGAAAACAATTAGATTATTATTAATGTGTGCAGCAATTAGTTCTTTTTCTCTGTTGCAGAGTTGCTCAGCACAAACAGAAGAAATAGTAGAAAACAAAATGGAGAAAGAACACATATGCTCTGCTAAATGTACCTCAGAAAAATGCGACATAGCTCATAAAGAAAAAGGGCATCAATGTACTGCCAGTTGTAGTGATGTTGTAGATTTAAAAAGTGTTGACGTTCAATTTAACAAGAATAAAGTATATGAAATCGTTTACTTTACAATTACGAAAGGAAAAGAAAAACAAGTATTTGAAGATTATATGCCAAAAGCAGCACCTTTCTTTGAAAAATATGGTGTTAAATCCGTGGGAATGTTCAGTGTAGTGGAAAATCGTTCTGAAACACTTCAATCAACAATGGTTGGAATATTTGAGTGGCCAAATTATGAATCAAAAGAAAACTTGGAATCTGACAAAGAATTCCAGAAAATAGCTAAATTAAGAGATGGAGGCTTTTCCTTTTTTAAAGGAGGGTGGTTTGCAACTGCTGAAGATAAGAAAATTACATTCAAATCTGATAAAGTTTATGAAATGGTTGGTGCTAGTTTTTATCCAACGGAAGAAGCTAAAAAATCTCTTGAAGAATATTTTAAGATCTCTGAACCTATAAAAAGAAGTTATGGAGGATCCTATCCAGAATTTCTTGTTCAGTTTGCACCATCTAACAGTAATGGCACAGCTACTTATTCTCACGAAATGCAAATTATTGTTGAATGGAATAGTTTAGAGGATAATAAAAAATTATTTGCTAACGAGGCATTTAAAACAGAAGCAATACCATTAATGAAAAAAGCAATTGAAAAATCAGATTTTGTTTTTACAAAATTTATATTCAATTAGTAAAATTAAGTTTAATTGGTTATGATTAAGGAGTTCAGCAATTTGTTGAGCTTCTTTTTTATACTAATTAAAAGCTTTTCCTAAACTAAATAAAATTAAGTTGCTTTCTTCTTCTGAATGTGCAACCGATAGGTTAAAAGTAAAGTTTTCATTTAAAAGCACCCAATAAATTCCTCCTCCATAACCATTGTGCCATTTTTCGGAAGTATCAAAATCTGAATAAATTCTACCAGTATCATAACATCAATTTCTTACCCAAAACCATTAAAGCTAAGGAGTAGAATCGCAATTATGAAGAATAATTTTTGTATTTAATTTTTTATTCCCTCTCACTTTTTATGCCTAAATAGTATTGAATTTAGATGAAAACTTGTCATACCGAGTACGTTTTTCGTGAGCAAAAGCATCGAGGTATCTTTTGGTTTTTTAGTACTAACTTCAAAAGATTCCTCTATTTCTCCCGACAGAAAAAGTCGAGATTCAATCGGAATGACACTCTTTAGTATTTATCTTACATCAAAACTCCCAAACCAACTTTAAATAAAATATTTTGTTCTTTAGAATGCTCAATGTTAAATTGTAGGGTAACGTATTCTTTATTAATAGGTGTAATATAAATTCCGCCACCATAACCGTTATGCCAATTTTGCTCAGTAAAATTGTTATTTTGTACCACTTGACCAATATCTAAAAATGCATTTATTCCATAATAAACAGGTAAAAAACCAGACTTTGTTTTGCCTAAATGGAAACGTAAATCGGTGTTTACATAATTAACACCAACCCCAGAAAATCTGTTTTGTAGAAATCCTCTTAAGTGTTTTGATTGTCCGATACTAGCTAAATGGTAGTAGGGAATATTTTTTCCATAAGTCCGCTCGGTACCAACTTTAATGCCTAAAGTTACAGGAATTCCGATTCGAGATGTACTATAATAACCTAGTTCTGCACTGGTTTTTCCATAAGCATCAGAAGTGGTAAATAGTGATTTGTGAGAAATAGTAATATGAATGCCTTTAGTAGTAAAAACTGGACTATCTCTCAAATCAAGGTCAAATTTAATTTCTCCACCACCTGCATTTTTTGGTTGTAATTCTGGTGAAGGAAATACATCAAAAAACGATTCATCAGAATGACCGGTTTCTAAAAACTCAGCAATGCCATTTACAGATATAAAACTGTGATTAAAAAAACGGTAAATGGAGCCTCCTTGTAGAATTGTTCCGGTATATCTTGCTTTGTACAAGCCTGCATCTTCAATGCTGTCTATTAAAAGTGTTTTATTGCCAACGCCATAAAAACTATAAAATGGAAAGAAATTTCCGTAATCTACTTTTCCTATGAGGTAAAAATTGGTTCTTCCAATATTTCTTTCTGTGGCTAAAGAAAATTGACCACTTCCTTCAGTAGATGCAAATGCTCTTATCGTGTGGATGGCTTTGTAATTTTCATTTCCATAGCCGAATCGTTTCATATTTAAAATAAAGCCTCCTCCAAGACCGTCATCAGGGTTAACAACTAATAAAGGAATTGGTAAATAAGTATTGTACTGGAAAGCTTCTTGGTCATACTCATTTAAGGTGCTTTTTTCTGAATAAATTGCTCGCGTCTCTTTACTTTTTGTAAGGTTTATTCCGTTCGGATAATCATAAACTAAGGTTTT
>JAJCYN010000469.1 GCA_029262915.1 Flavobacteriales bacterium | reverse complement strand
TTTGTTCCACATTGTCATGGACTAACGATATGTTACGAACAGCAGCCCCTCTTTTAGCCACCAGACTAGATCCTTTAACATTTAAATCTTTAATGATTACAATAGAATCTCCATGTTGCAAAGTAATCCCGTTACAATCTTTATGTATTATTTTTTCACTTTCATCTTCTCCAGTAGCCTCAGCCCATGCTTTTGTGTCGTCTTCTAAGTACATCATATCTAATAAGTCCTGAGTCCAACCTTCAGTTTTTAAACGAGTTAACATTCTCCAAGCCATAACTTTTACTGCATCTATCTCGCTCCACATACTATCATTTAAACAACGCCAATGGTTTATATCTACCTTTTCTGGATTTTCTATTTGGTCCAAACAAGTTAAACAAACTAAAATACACCCATCAGCTCCTTTATTTGTTGCTGGGGGTACTTCATATACACTTAAACCTCCTGTGTCAGTACAAAGTTCACATTTGTTTTCGCTTCTTTCTTGGATTTCACTTTCTAAACTCATTCAATTAGCTTTTCATTATTTTCTGAACTACTTTATCTTTTTTGGTTTCAACAACTAAAAAGTAAGTACCCTGACTTAATGACGCTAAGTTAATCTTCTCGTTAGAATTTGTGCTAATAGTGTGATAAATTATTTTTCCCGTAAGGTCGAAAATTGTAATATTCATTTGGTCTACCCGCTGATCTATAGATAGGGTTAATTCATTTATAAAAGGATTAGGGTAGGCCGAAATCTCTATTTTTTCTGGATTAAAATCGGCAATTCCAACACCTCCACCATTGGCGGTTTTGATTATGATCCCATTGTCTCCAACGGCATACCCAACGGTTGGAGTAGGAAAAAACACGCCAATTAGTCCCTCTATTGTTGAAGCGGATTGTGTGAACCAAGTTTGTCCTCCATCTATAGTTTTTTGAATTCCTGTAAAATTTGTACTTCCGCCAACAACATAACCGGTTAAATCATCAGTAAAAAAAACATCAACATTTCCATATACAGCGGCTGGTGTTTGAGCAATCCAATTAGAACCACCGTCAATTGTTTTTATTATTTCACCATTAGAACCAACTGCATAACCAATAAGAGCGGACGGGAAAAATACGCTTTGAAGAAAATTTGTTGCAGGAGAGGAAATGGTATTCCAAGAGGAACCACCATTTGAAGTTTTTAATATTAAGGGAGAAACTACTGGACCTCCAACAATAATCCCGTTTTGCGAATCAGTAAAAAATACGCTATTTAGTACATCAGTGGTTCCAGTTGTTAAAGGGTTCCAGTTTATTCCTCCATCTGTAGTTTTAAAAAGAGTTCCATTTCCGCCAACGGTAAAGCCTATATTTGTGTTTAAAAAGAAAACGTCTGTTAGATTTTCGCTTACCACTAGATTGGTGGGTGTCCAATTATTCCCTCCATCGGTCGATTGTAAGATGGTAGATTTATTTAAACTGGCATCAATTCCAACAGCATAACCATTTGTATTGTTAGAGAAATAAACACCACTTATTATTTGAGAACCTAAGTGAACTGTTTGCCATGAATTCCCCCCATCTGACGTTTTGAAAATTTTATCAAGACCTACTACAAAACCGGTGTCTTGGTTTAAAAAATAGACTTCTTGTAATTGATAATTGGTTCCAGAAGAGAGAGCAGTCCATTGTCCAAAACTGTGACTGCAAAACAGAAGCGTAATAATAACTGTAGTAATGATTTTCATAATTTTTTAGTTTAAGAATAAATACAGTTATAAAAGTATTACTATAAATATAAAATCACCCACCATTTATAAAGTCATATCTACCGTTTATAAAGAATGAATTTATTCCGTTTCATCTTTTCTATTTTCTTTTTCGTAATTATAATGTTGATTTTAATCTGAATTTTTATACCAGTAATTAGGTATTTTGTATATTCCATTTCCCCAAGAAAAGATAATCACTTCTCCAGATGATGCATATATATTAGCAACTGAAATGGTACCAACCTCTTCGATATGTCCCCATTTCCCATTTGAGTAAACATAAGCTCCTTTGTCCCATGAACCAACGACTAATATTTTTTCGCTAAATCCAGTTAGCTCAATTTGGTTAAGGCTCCCAACAGGTAATTCTGTTAGAAGCTCCCAATTTTCACCTTTGTCTTTGCTTCTATAAATAACACCTAATGAGTCATTGCACCCAACGGCATAAATTTGATGAGGATCTTTTTTTGAAATTACTAAATCATAAATCATCATTCCTTTGTGAGTCAATATGTTTTTCCATGTTTTACCTTTATCAAAAGATTGCTGAACCCCATTTTTAAAAGATAAGGCATAAAGAATATTATTTTTTTGATCTATTTCAAGAGACCAAGCTGATGTTTGTTTATAGTATGACGAGTCTGAACAGTTTGTCCAGGTTTTTCCTAAATCAACAGATTGTAAAACACCATTAGTTGTAGTTGCTGCATAAATGGTTTTTTTCTTGGAGTTAGAGCTAGCAAAAGACCGAATATCTTTAGAAGGGAAATTGCCAACTTTTTGCCAACTTTTACCTGCATTTAAACTGAGGTATAGACCATTTTTCCAAGTGCCTGCTAAAAAAGTAGTATCATCGACCATTAATACTGCTTGAACATCTTCAACTTCTGGTGCTATAGAATGACCATTATTACATGGAATCCATGATTTTAAGTTGTTGTTGCTGTAATATACTTTTCCATCACCGGTTTTTTCCCCTTTTAATCCTATTAATGCACCATGATTGCTAATATGACTAGATCTAATGATGTTTCCTTGTAATTGTCTCCCAATTTCAGATTGATTAAAAACCAACAGAGGAAAAGCAAAAATGATAATAAAAAATAAGTGCTTCATATTAAATGATTAAGATGCTTCTTCTGTTTTACTAGAATTTTCAATAAGATTTTGTAGTTCTTGTAATTCCTCTTTAGTAAAAGAACGGTATTTTCCAACTTTTAAATTAGTTAAAGAAATATTCATAATCCGGATGCGTTTAAGTGTTCTCACGGTATAGCCTAAATGTTCACACATTCTTCGTATTTGTCTGTTTAGCCCTTGGGTTAAAACAATGTTAAAAGTAGTTTCATTAATTTTTTCAACTTTACATTTGTCTGTAATGGTATCTAAAATAGGGATTCCATTGCTCATTTTTTGAATAAAATCGTTAGTAATGGGCTTATTTACGCTTACTAGATATTCTTTTTCATGACTATTTTTTGAACGTAATATTTTATTTACGATGTCACCATCATTGGTTAGAAAAATAAGTCCTTCGCTCGGTTTGTCCAATCTACCTATTGGAAAAATTCTTTCAGGGTAATCTATGTAATCAATTATATTTCCTTTTACGTGTCTTTCGGTGGTACATGTAATATCTACAGGTTTATTGAAAACTAAATAAATGTTTTCTACTTCTTTGGTGATAATGGTTCCGTTTACACTTATAACATCCTTTGAGGTAACCTTAACTCCTAAACTAGCAACAGAACCGTTCACACATACTTTACCGTCTTCAATCATTTTATCAGCTCCTCTTCGTGAGCAATAACCTGTTTCTGATATGGCTTTGTTTAATCTTTTAAGCTCCACTTTTGATCGGTAAATTAATCTCAAAAATAATGAATTTGATGTCGCTTTAATCTTTTAAAAGGATTGATTTCGATGTTTGAATAATGACCTTTAATCAATTTAACCAATAATATTTTTTAAAAAATGCTTAACATTGAGCATCTGTAAGTTTTATTACAAGTCATTCAATAAAAAAATGAAATTAATATTAATAGCCATTTTATCATTTTTTGTAATTGGAGTGAAAGCTCAAACTAGTTTAAATATGAGCTTATTATTCCAATGGAAGGATACTACTATAACGCCTTCATTTGCCCACGATAATACGTACAATGAAATTTGGGGTTATGCGAAAAATGGTAGAGAGTACGCTATTATTGGTACATCTGCAGGAACTCATATTTTTGACATTACAGATGTAAATAATGTGGATACGGTTGATTTTATTCCTGGAAGAGTACAAGGAGGACAAATAATACATAGGGATTATGATACTTACCAAGATTACTTATACATTGTTGCTGATGAAGGATTAAGTTCTCTTCAAATTGCTGATTTAACGTTTTTGCCAGATTCTGCACCAGTAGTTTATGATGATACTACTTTGATTAAAAGATCACATAATATATTTATTGATACGGCTTCTGGTTATTTATATACTTGTGCAGGCTGGACCAATCTGGGGAATAATGATTTATCTGTTTACTCATTAGTTGTTGACCCTGCTAACCCACAATTTGTACTTAATTGTGCTAATGATGTTCCATTTTGGAATGGCACCATAGGAAATGTTCACGACATCTATGTTAAAAATGATACTGCTTATTGTAATTCAGAACTTAGAGGATTATTCATAGTCGATTTTACAAATGTGCTAAATGTTCAATTGATTGGGTCGTTAACTAGTTATGTTCAACAAGATTATAATCATTCTGGTTGGTTACACTCTAGCGGTAATTATTATGCTTTTGCTGATGAAAGACATGGGCTTGATGTTAAGGTCATAGATGTAAGTGATCTATCAAACATATCATTTATAGATACTATTGGAGCTAATGTAATTCAAAGCCTCTCTATGCCTCATAATGTTATTTTTAGAGGAGATAATTTATTTATTAGCCATTATTTTGATGGATTGTATGTTTTTAATACATCAGATCCAAACAACATTAGTTTAGCTGGATTTTATGATACTTCTACCAGAACGCATCAATTAAATAAGTTTGAAGGAAACTGGGGTGTTTATCCTTTTTTACCGTCTGGTAAAATTTTAGCTTCGGATATGCAAGAAGGGCTGTTTGTTTTTGATACTTCCTTTCCTGTAAGTATCAATGAGGAAAAAATAAAAAATGATTTTGCATTTATTGTTTACCCTAATCCTACTAGTAGCATAATAACAATTACAACTACCCTTTTTAAAAACCCAGTAGAATATGCTATTGTTAATGTTAATGGTAAAATTGTAGAAAGGGGAAACTTAACAAAGACGCAAACAATTTTTAGTTTATCTAATATTAGTGCAGGATTTTATACTTTTTCTATTACTCAAAAAAACGGTAATATCATTACCAAAAAATTCATAAAAGAGTAACTAAGCAGAAATGATATTATTTATTCTTTAAATAATATTCATCCAATTCTTTAATAAAAGTGTTTTTATTACTATCGGATAAAAAAGAATATTGGAATGAATTTTTGGCTAATTGGTACAATTCTTCTTTGGTTAAATTTAGTGCTTTTTGTGTATCAATATAGTTTTGGTTGACTTGTCCTCCAAAATAAGCGGGATCATCTGAGTTAATAGTTGTTTTCAATCCTAAATCGATCATCTTTTTTAACGAATGGTCTTTTAAATCTTTGACCACTTGTAAGGCTGTATTTGAGAGAGGACAAACCGTTAGGGCTAAATCACGTTTTATAATTTCTTGGATTAAAGCCTCATCTTGAAGGCAATTGTTTCCATGATCTATTCTCTTGATTTTTAGTATATCTAATGCTTCCCATATATAACCTGCATCGCCTTCTTCTCCAGCATGAGCAACAGGAATGTATCCTTCTTTTATAGATGCTTCAAAAACGTTTTTGAATTTTGATGGAGGATTTCCCTTTTCTGAAGAATCTAATCCTACGGCTGTTATTTTTTCTTTGAATGGAATTGACTGTTCTAATGTTTTAAATGCAGCCTCTTCTGATAGGTGCCGTAAATAACTCATAATTAATAGAGCAGAAACATTTAAGTTTTGTTTAGCGGCTTCCACGGCTTTACTAATTCCATTAATAATAGTTTCAAAAGCTATTCCTCTTTCGGTATGGGTTTGAGGGTCAAACATTATTTCTGTATGACGAACATTTTGTTCAGCACATTTCGTTAAATAACTATAGGTTAAATCGTAAAAATCTTGCTCAGTCATTAATACTCCTGCACCTTGGTAATAAATATCTAAGAAATCTTGTAAACAATTAAACGAATAGGCTTTCCTTAATTCTTCAACCGAACCATATTTTAATTTGATGTTATTGCGCTGTGCAATTTTAAAAAGTAATTCTGGTTCAAATGTTCCTTCAATATGAAGGTGAAGTTCAGCTTTAGGAAGGTTTTCGATAAATTTTTGCATAGGAATGAATTGAGCTAAAAAAAGGGAAGCACATGCTTCCCTTTTTTTAATATATTTTGAACTTTATTTTTTTACAGTTTCAACAACTGCTTTAAAGGCTTCTGGATGGTTCATGGCTAAATCAGCTAACACTTTTCTGTTTAGCTTAATGTCTTTTTTAGCAACTTCTCCCATAAATTTAGAGTAAGACAT
>JAJCYN010000468.1 GCA_029262915.1 Flavobacteriales bacterium | reverse complement strand
GGTAGCTCGATTAACCCAATCAAATGGATTAGGTGGAAATGAAATTTCTACCATTTTTGCAGATTCTAAAAATACTGTTTGGGTTGGAGCAAGAGGTAAAGGCATAACTAAAATAGATGGATCTAAGATTACCAAAATTGATTTAAAACGTAAAATTACACCAACATCAATTATAGAAGATAAACTAGGAAATTTATGGATAGGAACAGAAGGGAAAGGAGTTTTGATATTTAATGGTAAAAAAATCATTAAAGAATATACTGTAAATAATGGATTGTTATCCGATTATATTTCATTATTAAATGTTGATAATAATGGGAATATGTGGATAGGAACGAATAAAGGGTTGAATAAATATGATCTGAAACAGGATCGATTTTATTCTTTTTCTGATAAAATGGGGTATGTAGGAATTGAGTCAAAACAAAATGCGACTTATAAAGATGAAGATGGTAACTTATGGTTTGGAACGATTAAGGGGGTTGTAAAACTTAATATTAAAGAAGAGACAACTAATACACTTGAACCATTAACTCAAATATCTGGATTAAGTGTTAACCTTAAAGATAGAGAAATGTCAAGTAACCTAGAATTAAGTTACAAGGAAAAATCTATTGTTTTTAATTACTCAAGTATATGTTTAACAAACCCAGATGAAGTTTATTATAAAGTAATGCTTGAGGGATTGGAAGAAGATTGGAGACCTCCAACACAACAGACTTTTGTGACTTACTCTCCTTTACCACCAGGAAAATATACTTTTAAAGTAATTGCTAGCAATAATAATGGTATTTGGAATGCTGTGCCTGTTACTTATAGTTTTGAAATTATTCCTCCTTTATGGCAAAGACCATGGTTTCTAATTACTTGTGTAATACTTCTTATTCTATTAATAATAATATTTATTAAAGCTAGAGAGAAAAAATTAATTAGGGAAAAGGAAGTTTTAGAGGATAAGGTAGAAGAACGAACCGAAGAGGTTGTTAAGCAAAGCCAAGAGTTAGAGCGAAAAAATAAAGATATTATTGATAGTATTACTTACGCAAAAAGAATTCAAGATGCCATTTTACCTACAGGTGAGATGTTTACTAATCAATTAAATCAAACGTTTATTTTATTTAATCCAAAAGATATTGTTTCTGGAGACTTTTATTGGTTAGCACAAAAGAACAATAAATCACTTTTTGCAGCTGTAGATTGTACCGGACATGGTGTTCCTGGAGCATTTATGAGTATTGTTGGTTATAACCTTTTAGATAAAATTGTTGGAGAATATGGGACCACAGAGCCTCATAAAATTTTAAATGAATTGAATAAAGGAGTTTCTGATACTCTACGACAAGAAACTGAATCATATAGCGTTAAAGATGGAATGGATATTTCTCTGTGCACATTTGATAAAAAAACAAATATTTTAGAATATGCAGGAGCTTATAATCCGTTATACATTGTTAGTAATAAAAAAGTAGAAGTGCTTGCTGGAGAAGAGATAGAGCCAAATATGACTAATGAAAGTGGACTAATACTTTATGAAGTAAAAGCGAATAGATTTCCTATAGGAAGTTATTCTGAGGGTACAAATGAGTTCTCAAAACATTCATTTAAATTAAATAAAGGAGATACCGTCTATCTTTTCTCAGATGGTTATGCAGATCAATTTGGTGGAGAAAAAGGTAAGAAATTTCGTTATAAACAATTTAAACAATTATTGCTCTCTATTAATTCTCTAACAATGGAAGAACAACGAGAAATAATGCAATCTTCATTTATTGATTGGATGGGAGATTTAGAGCAAATTGATGATGTAATAGTTATTGGTAGCAGGTTGTAATTAGTTGACAGTATTCAGTCCTCAGTATCTGTCAATAATTTGCGATTCTTAGTTTAATTATTTAAATTAGTATCTTATTTTAACCGAATTTTCCTATGAAATTTATACGTTTATATGTAGTTGTTTTTTGCTGTTTCTGTTTATTTGTTGTAGTAAAAGCCCAAGATACAACAACAATTGTTAAAAACAATTTAATAATAAATGGAGTTGGTGTTTCGTTTTCTTCTCTGTTTTCTGAGCCTCTTGACTTTCCTTCAGAGTTTGACAACATTAAAGGGCAAATGGCTTGGTCTATGGGGGTAACTAACACGTTAGTACTTAGTGAAAAAAGTAATATTTTTCTTCTTTCTGAATTAGGGTATCTAAGTAATCAATATATTATTGAAGATATACCCAATTCAAATAGTATAATTGACGAGCAGGGCAATGTTAATTTTACAAATAAGACTTATTTTGATATTATGAGAAAATACAATTACGTCTATTTCTCAACTTCTATAGGTAAGTCCGTCTTAAAATTATCACACAAAACTTTTTTATTCGGTACTGCTGGTTTTAGATTAAATTATTTGTACCGCAGTGCACTTTTTTCTGAAAGATTACCAGAAAATGAAAAGATTGATTTTACATTTTCTAAGTCTGATATAGAACAAAATTTCACAACATCTATAATTGCTAGCGTTGGAATTTTTTATAAACCTTCACAGAATTTTTCAATAATACTAAGTCCTCAATTTGCTTATGATTTGAATAAAATAGTTATAAATAATACGATTAATCAAGAAGAGACACGTTTTATAAACGGAGGATTTTCTTTAAGTGCTTTATATAACTTTTAATAACTTCGCACTTTAAACAGAAGTTATGTCAACAATAAGAATTACTAAAGAGTTTCAATTTGAAATGGCACATGCCTTATTAGGTTACGATGTTCCTTGTAAGAAAATTCACGGGCATTCTTATAAATTAGATGTTACCGTTTCAGGAGAAGTAAAGGAACATACTTCAGATTCTGATGAAGGAATGGTGATCGATTTTGGAATTATTAAAGATATTATAAAGGAGTTAATAGTTGACGAGTATGACCATTCATTGGTGTTAAATGAAAAAATGAAAATTGATGAATCTCAATTTGAGTTTATGAATAAATTGATAATAGTTCCTTTTCAACCAACTTGTGAGTTATTATTAGTTCATTATGCTGATTTAATTAAATTAAAACTCCCATCTCAGATTCAATTATACAGCTTAATGTTAAGAGAGACGCCAACCTCTTATGCTGAGTGGTTTGCGACAGATAACCAATAATTTTTATTCCTGATTTCTGTCATTTTTTTAGCAGCTTTCAATTTTGTACTTTTGCAATATGATAAATCAATATGTTTTATATCATAAAACCCGAACCAAAAAAGAGCTCAAAAGAGATCCTGAATGATTGAATGTGATTACTTATAAATTAATAATCATTATTCATTAATAAATAATTACAAATGCCGCGATATCATAAGTTGGGAAAGATCCCGCATAAAAGACATACAACATTTAAAAAAGAAGATGGAAGCCTCTATCAAGAAGAACTTTTTGGTACTGTTGGTTTTGCTGGTATGTCATCGTTAATATATCATTTAAATCCTCCTACAATTGTAACTCAGCCTGTAAATTCATATGATGTTACGCCAAAAATTGCAGTAGAAAAAAATATGAAAGCAATTAGTTTAAAAGGATATGAATTGCAACCAGAAGAGGATTATATCAAAAGCAGAAAGACAATTTTTGTAAATAATTCATTACACGTTGGATTGGCTGCACCTAAAGGGTTTTCAAAAGATTATTTCTATAAAAATGGAGATGCTGATGAAATGATATTCATCCACCAAGGTTCTGGGACACTAAAAACGATGTATGGTAATTTAGAATTCAAATATGGTGACTATTTGATTATTCCAAGAGGAACAACGTATCAATTCGATTTTGACTCAGAAGATAATAGATTACTTTATGTAGAATCATTTGATCCAATATACACTCCAAGTAGGTACAGAAACCATTTTGGACAATTTTTAGAACACTCACCATTTTGTGAAAGAGATTTTAGGGTTCCAGAGAATTTAGAGACTCACGATGAAAAAGGGGAGTATAAACTGAAAATTAAAAAACAGGGAGTGATGTGGGAATATGTTTATGGAACTCATCCTTTTGATGTAGTTGGATGGGATGG
>JAJCYN010000467.1 GCA_029262915.1 Flavobacteriales bacterium | reverse complement strand
AATTACCATCTTTCGCTAAAACAACAGTGATTGCAGCAGTTAAAGTAGTTTTTCCGTGGTCAACGTGACCAATTGTTCCAATATTTAAGTGTGGTTTGGAACGGTCAAAATTTTCTTTAGCCATGATTTTAATTTATTTATTATTATTTATTTTAACTTTTTATTAATTACTATTTTAAATAGAGCCAATGACGGGAATTGAACCCGTGACCTCTTCCTTACCAAGGAAGTGCTCTACCTCTGAGCTACATCGGCTTTTAACCGATATATAGATGATTTTAAAAGAGCGGGAGACGGGGCTCAAACCCGCGACCCTCAGCTTGGAAGGCTGACGCTCTATCAACTGAGCTACTCCCGCTTTTTAATACCATCATAAGAGAATTATCTCTATATAGTTTCTTAAGTGGGGGAAGCAGGATTCGAACCTACGAAGGCGAAGCCAACAGATTTACAGTCTGTCCTCGTTGACCGCTTGAGTATTCCCCCAACGAATTTCAATTTTTTCAAAATTTCACACCTAACGTTTTAGATGTTTTTATAAGAGCCGATAGAGGGACTCGAACCCACGACCTGCTGATTACAAATCAGCTGCTCTAGCCAGCTGAGCTACATCGGCTTTTATTACTGCGTTTTCACGTAAAAAAAGACACAAAAAAACAGACCTTTCCGTAAAAAGGTCTGCAAATGTATAAAAGATTTTATACTAATCAAACAATTAATATTTATTTTTTTGTGATTATACTTGTCTTAACTTTTCTTTATGCTTTTTAAGTTGCCTTCTTAATGCTTCAACTGCGGTGTCAGTTGCTTCTTCAAATGACTTACATTGTTTTTTTGCAAAAATATCATTTCCCGGAATGAGTAGTTTTATTTCGGCAACTTTATTTTCTGTATTATGTGAATTCTCAACTTTTAAAATCACTTCGCCATCAATTATTTTATCAAAATGATTAGCAAGCTTATTAACTCTTTCGTGAATGAATTCGATTAGTTCCTTATCAGCATTAAAGTGTACTGAACTTACTTTTAAATTTACTTTCATCTCTTATCCTCCTTAATTTTATGCCTTTGGGTGGGCTTGTTTATGAATGTTTTTTAATTTCTCAATTGTATTGTGTGTGTAAACTTGAGTAGCTGATAAATTGGCGTGACCTAGAATCTCTTTAATTGAATTTAAATCAGCTCCATTGTTTAGCATATGAGTTGCAAATGTATGTCTAAGAACGTGTGGACTCTTTTTACTAACTGTTGTAACTTGACTAAGGTAGTGATTTACTAATCGATATACAAGTTTTGAGTATATTTTTTTACCACTTTTTGTTAAAAATAAATGAGCCTCTGTTGTGTTTAACTTTTTTCTCTCTTCTAAGTAATTTGAAATTTTATTTTTTAATTTGTTGCTAAACGGAATTAGCCGTTCTTTATTTCTTTTTCCAATAACTTTTATGGTGGAATTTTTATCATTAATAGAGTTTAGTTGTAGGTTAACTAATTCTATTAAACGTATACCAGTTGCATATAAAAATTCTAGGATTAGTTTGTCCCGTACTCCTTCATAATCATTTTTATATTCTATTTCATCAAATAAATTTGAGATTTCATTTTCTCCAACAAAAACTGGTAATCTTTTTGATGTTTTAGGTGTAACTACTTTTAATAAGGGGTTTTTATCTACTAGGTTGTTTTTTAATAAATATTTATAGAATGATTTCAATGTAGATATTTTTCTATTGATGCTGCGGGTAGAAACATTGTTTTCTATAAGGTGAACAATCCAAGATCTAATAACAGGAGAATTGACATCTTTGAAAGCATTTAATTGAAAATCAGAAAGTATAAATTGGTTAAATTGCTCTAAATCATTTTTATATGCAGTAACGGTATGAGGGGAGTATCTCTTTTGATGTGAAATGTAATCGCAAAAAGAAGAAATATGAGGCATAAAAAAAGTAGTTTATTTTTATAACGAAATTAATCTCTAAAGGTTATAAAAATAAACTACTTAATATAGTAGGAAACTAAGAAAAATTACTCTTCAGCTTTTCTTAATTTTTCAATATAAATTGCTTTTAACTTTTCCTCTCTATTAATTATAGATGGCCTGTCAAATTGCTTTCTTCTTCTTAATTCTTTAAGTGCTCCTGTTCTCTCAAATTTCTTCTTGTAACGTTTAAGAGCTCTTTCAATGTTTTCTCCTTCTTTAATAGGAATAATAATCATCTTACTTTCTTTTTAATTTATTAAGGGCTGCAAATGTAAGTATTAAATTTATATTCACAAACTTACTTTAAAATTTCTCTAGAAATAACTAATTTCTGTATTTCAGAGGTTCCTTCGCCAATTGTACAAAGTTTAGAATCTCTGTAATACTTTTCTGCTGGGAATTCTTTGGTATAACCATAACCACCAAATATTTGAACAGCTTCAGTAGAAACTCTTACAGCAACTTCTGATGAATAATACTTTGCCATTGCTGATACTTTTGTTACATCTTCGTGTCTATCTTTAAGATCTGCAGCTTCATAAATTAGTAATTCAGCAGCTTCTATTTCCGTAGCCATATCAGCTAATTTAAAGGCAATTGCCTGAAACTTAGATATAGGCTGGTCAAATTGTTCTCTTTCTTTTGAATATTTTAAGGCAGCTTCATAAGCACCTTTTGCAATTCCTAATCCTAATGAAGCAATAGAAATTCTTCCTCCATCTAAAACTTGCATAGATTGTACAAAACCTTCACCCACTTTACCTAATACATTGCCTTTATGAACTCTACAGTTATCAAAAACCAATTCAGCCGTTTCTGATGCACGCATTCCTAATTTATCTTCTTTTTTTCCTGAAGTAAATCCTTCTGTACCTTTTTCAATTGCAAAAGCGGTCATTCCGTGTGAATCTCCTTTTTCGCCTGTACGAACAATTACTACAGCAATATTCCCAGAAATGGCATGTGTAATGAAGTTTTTAGCTCCATTGATTACCCAATAATCACCATCTTGTTTTGCTGTAGTATTCATTCCTCCAGCATCAGATCCTGTATTGTGCTCTGTTAATCCCCAAGCACCAATCCATTCTGCTGTGGCTAATTTGGGTAACCATTTTTTCTTTTGTTCATCATTCCCAAACATTAAAATGTGGTTAGTACACAATGAATTATGGGCCGCTACAGATAATCCTATTGAACCACAAATTTTTGATATTTCAGATATAACAGTTACATATTCATTGTATGTCATTCCCGATCCACCATATTCTTCAGGTACAACGCAGCCCATTAAACCAAGTTCTCCTAATTTTTTAAATATCTCTATGGGGAATTCTTGAGATTCATCCCATTTCATCATATTTGGACGAATATTTTTTCCACCAAAATCTCTAATCATGTCAGCTATCATTTGCTGATTTTCTGTTAATCCAAAATCCATACTCTATTTTTTAATAGCCCACTAAATTAAATATATTTTGGGAATATTTTTTTAATGGCTCAGAACCATTGAGAAATGTTAAATCAACGACAAATGAAAAACCAGCAATATTTGCATTTTGCATTTTTATTAATTCTGCTGCTGCACAAGCTGTTCCACCAGTTGCCAATAAATCATCGTGAATTAAAACATTCCAATCTTTTTTAATTTCATCTTCGTGCATTTCAATTTCAGCAGAACCATATTCTAAATCATAGCTGTAGCAAACCGTTTTATAAGGCAATTTCCCTTTTTTTCTGATGGGGACAAATGGAATGTTCAGTTTGTTGGCTAGCATAATTCCAAACCAGAAGCCTCTACTTTCAATCCCTACGATAGCATCTAAATTTAATGGGTTAACGTGATTAACCATTTCATCAATAATATCTCTTGTAAGTTGAGGGTCTAGTAAAATAGGAGTAATATCTTTAAAAATTTTTCCTGGCTTTGGAAAATCAGGAACATCTCTTATAGCATCTTTTAATCTTGTACTTATCATCGTAAAATTTTTGAACTACAATTTTAAGATTAAAAATTCAGTTATCAAATGACAATTAATAGACTCTTGTCAATTCCCCATATTCTACTATTTTTCCAGTAGTAGTTTTTAAAGAAAGTTTATTGATTTCTATTTTCTTAGTGGAAAAATATTCTCGGACAATAGTTTGTATTTCTTCTTCTTTTAGCTTAGGAGAATAGGTATTGATAATCAAAAATCCATTTTGACTTAATAGTTGGCTTGCTATTTGAACCAATTCAGGAAATTTAGTTTCAATTTTCCATCGTTCCTTTTTGGCTCCTAAACCAAAAGCTGGAGGATCCATAATTATTCCATCGTATTTTTTCTCTCTTTTTACTTCTCGTGTTGTAAATTTCAAAGCATCATCTAATACCCAATGAATATCTGATTGGTTCGAGTTTTCCATATTTTCTTTACTCCAAGAAATTATTTGCTTTATCGAGTCACAATGAAAAACATCTGCACCAATTGAATTAGCAATTAATGATGCACCACCAGTATAAGCAAATAAGTTTAAGAATTTGTTTCCTTCTTGAATATGGTTTTTAATAAAATCCCAATTGGTTTGTTGTTCAGGAAATATTCCTATATGCTTAAAATTAGTTAACCGTAAATTGAAAACACAATTTTTATAATTGATTTGCCATTCTTTAGGAGTATTTTGTTTGAGAGTTTTCCAAAAACCTTTACTGCTTGTTTCTTCCATAAATTCGAAATGTGCTTTCTGTTTCCATTCTTGATTGGAAAGAATAGGAGAGAAGTAGGCATTTCTTTCTGGTCGAATGGTAATAACATTTCCCCAACGCTCTAGTTTTTTATTATTTCCTGCATCAATCAATTCGTAATCGGACCAATGGCTGCTATAAATCCTTTTCATTAATTGATAGTTAAATAAGGTTCAATTTTAAGATATGTTTCATTATTAATCAGATGAATCTTTTTGATGTCTTCTATTTTCTTGAATCTACCATTAGACTTTCTATATTTTTCAATTGCATTGGCAGTATTCCAATTGATGTAAGGGTGTGCTTTTAATTCTTTTGCCGAAGTTATATTTATATTTAGTTTTTTAGGGTTGGAGTTTTCTAAAATTACTTGATTTATAAAACCATTGTAGGTTTCTTCCTTCATATTCCAAACTTCTTTAAGCTGCTCCTTTTTTACAAAACCTCCTAATTCAGTTCTGTACTTAATAATTATTGCAGTGTATTTCTCAGAGAAAATTCCTTTTAAATTGGTTAGTTCTTTCGCACTAGCAGTATTGATGTTTACTTTAACGGTGTAATCTTTTTTGTTATTGGAATATTTTTTCTTCTCAACTTTCTCGGGTAACAAAATGTAGGGTTCTAATTTGTTGTAATCAGTTTCCGACAAACCATAAATTTTCTTTACATCAGCCTTGCTTCTCCAACTTCCACCTTTTGCTTTGTAATTGAAAATAGTTTTAACTTGCCAGTCTTTAAATCCGAGCTTTTTCCATTGAGTTTTGGAAATAGTATTCGGATTAAATTTAAAATATTCAGCTTTTGTAGTTTCTTTCTTAGAGTTGTAGTTATCGGTTTTCTCTATTTCATTTGGTAATAAAATGTAAGGTTCTAATTGCTGGAAATGAGCTTCTTCTAATCCATAGATTTTTGCAACATCAGATTTGGTTCTCCAATTACCACCTTTTGCTTTGTAATTATTAATGGTTTTAATTTGCC
>JAJCYN010000466.1 GCA_029262915.1 Flavobacteriales bacterium | reverse complement strand
AAAATGACCTCCTTTTTGAGAAACGACATCAACAATAAAATCTCTCAATTCATTACATAATTGGGGTAAATCGTCTTCAGAGAATTTATCTCTTAAATCTTTGGGAATATTTATTTGCTCTAAAAGCTTTCCTGTTTTGTAATCAGTCATGTAACACAATTCTTACTTACCCTGCAAAGATAATTAAATATTTATCAATGAGTTTAACTCTTTTAGCACATTTATTATTGTCATAATTTTGACTGATAGCTAATACGTTAACAACAATTAACATTTTTACAGTAATTTTATCTCGTTTATATTAAACTACTGTTATGAAGTTGTTAAAATTAAGTGTTTTGTTAACCCTGTTTTTATTTACTGTTTCTATTTGTAATGCTCAAAGTAAAAAATCTAAAAAAACATTAGAACAAAAAAGTTCAGAAATGACCGGAAAATTAAATAAAGAGGTTAATCTAACTGCAACCCAAATCTCAAAAGTAAAAGCAATTAATACTTCTTATTTAGAAAGAAAAAAAATGTTAGACGATAAAATAGATGCATTAAAAAAAGGTAAAAAGAAATTAAAGAAGGAACGAAATACCAAAATTGATACTGTTTTAACTGATAAACAAAAAAAGAAAAGAGAAACTTTAAAGAAGAAAAAAGCTAAAAAGAAAAAGTAAGATTAGAACAATTAAACTTTTAATTTCTCAAAGTGACAAACTGTTTGATTGGGTGCTTTTTACCATCATTTCCAATTGCCATCCCCGACATAATATATTGTCCTTGAATCAGGTAACTACCACCTTGATCTTTACCTTCCCATTTATCATCCATCGAATTTATAAAATAAACAACCTTCCCTTTGCTGTCAGTTATTTTAACCTGAATTCTATTTATGTTTTTTCCCCTAATCTTAATAAAATCATTTAATCCATCTCCATTAGGACTGAAAATATTTTGTAATGGTTCTAAAGAAGAACTATAATCTTTCTCTACAATAATTCTTGTGTAAGTGGCTTTGCTCTCTCCCCCAATTCCTTGCCCAATCAATTTCACAGTATATGTCCCCTCATTAATGAATGTGTGTTCAGGAGAGTCTTCTCCTAAAACTTCTTCTGATCCATCACCAAAGTCCCATATATATTGTTCTACACCATCACCCCAAGCATCAAACTGAACAGTTAACGGTGCTTTACCTTTAATTACATCAACATTAATGTTAACAGATAATTTTACCAATTTTTCAGCTCCAGCTGGATTATCCAATTTAGAAGTAGTTTTTTTAATTATTGGATTCTTTTGAGATGCTAAACTATTTGACATACTAAGGTCAGATTTTTCAGCATTTTTATCTGAAGAAGTTTCGTTATTACTATCTCCTTCTAATCCAGTGTCTATTGTTTGTTTTATTTTGCTAGGCTCTATGTCATTAATTGTATTGTTTTTAACCGTTTCTGATACAACATTACCCGAAACAATCTCTTTCTCTTTACCCTCCAGTTCTTCAATTGCAACATTTGTTTCCTCGACTGTTTCAATTAAATTATCATCTATAACAATATTTTCTGTAATAGCAATTTCTTCATCTTTAAAAAGATCTGGAATAAAATAAACAGAAGTAGCAACAGTACCAAGTAATGCAACTCCAGCAATAATTTTTACTGCCAATGATTTTCCTACAACTCCAGCTACAGTAGATGGGTCAACCTGTGTGGTTGAACTGCCACCAGAACCTGAAGCAATTGACTGTTGAATATTGTTCCATACACTCGGATCAACATTAGATTCAAAGCCATCAAATGCTTGCTTAACAATTTCGTCTATATTTTCTAATCCGTCTTTCAATTTATATCACTTTTTCTTTTAATAATACTTTCTGCAAATATGCTCTAGCTCTAGAAAATTGAGATTTAGATGTATTTACTGAAATATTTAACTCCGCTGCAATTTCTTTGTGTGAATATCCTTCAATTACATACATATTAAATACTGTTTTAAACCCTGTCGGCATACTTTGAATTACCTTAAGTAAATCTTGTGCCGACAATGCGTCAATAGCATTTTCATTGTTATTATGAATTTGATAATCCACTTTGTCCATTTCGATATTATTCATCAACTTTTTGTTCTTACGAATACTATCTAAAGCGGTATTTACAATAATTTTTCTAATCCAACCTTCTAAAGAACCTTTGTGGTTATACATGTCTAATTTTTCAAAGACTTTTATAAACCCCATTTGTAAGACATCTTGTGCCTCTTCCGAATCTCTAGAGTATCTTAAACATACTCCCATCATTCTTCTAGAATAAAATTCAAACAATTGCTTTTGAGCAAGGGTATCTTTTTCAAGACACTTATTGACCAACTGCTCTTCATTCATTTTCATTTACTCAGTGTTAAGATGTTATTTTTTAATAAAAGGTTGCATTAACATTTATAAAGTTAAACAAATCCATCCATCATATTTTTTTAACTTTGGATTTTAGAATAACATTTATGTCAAAATTATACATTGTTCCTACACCAATTGGCAATTTGGAAGACATTACTTTACGTGCTCTAAAAGTTCTCAAAGAAGTAGATTTAATACTTGCAGAAGACACTAGACAGACCTCTAAGCTGCTAAAACACTATGAAATCAACAAAAAACTGGCTGCTCATCATCAATATAATGAGCACAAAACATTGGACAGGGTAATTGATTCTCTAAAAAATGAAGAAACTATTGCCTTGGTTAGTGATGCTGGCACACCCGCCATTTCTGATCCTGGATTTTTATTGGTTAGAGAATGTATAAAAAATGGCATTGAAATAGAGTGCTTACCTGGAGCAACGGCATTTATACCTGCACTAGTAAATTCAGGTCTTCCCAGTGATAAGTTCGTTTTTGAAGGGTTTTTACCTCATAAAAAAGGGAGACAAACTCGTTTAAAATTTTTAGCAGAAGAGACTAGAACTATTATTTTCTATGAATCTCCTCACCGATTACTAAAAACACTAAAACAGTTTGAGGAGTATTTTGGGGAAAATAGGTTGATTTCGGTTTCTCGTGAATTGACCAAAATACATGAGGAGAATGTGAGGGGTACAGTTACCGAGTTGAAAAAATATTACGAAGAACATACGCTAAAAGGTGAAATAGTTATTATAGTAGAAGGTGCTAAAAATTAAGTTACTCATATTTACTTTTTTTGTCTGTTTTTGTCTTCTTGCTCAAGAACCTCTGGTTCAAATTGAAGCATTTGGAAAAAATCAAGGAAACTTAAAAATGTACACCTATATTCCGAAAAATCTTAACTCTAGTAAAAAGATTCCATTGGTAGTTGTCGTCCATGGCTGCACACAATCAGCTAAAATGATAGCAAGTGAAACTGGATGGAATAAACTGGCAGATTCTCTAAACTTCATAGTTGTTTATCCTGAACAAAAACAAATTAACAATGCAGCCAAGTGTTATAATTATTTTATTGGATATAAAGCAAAAAAGGATAAAGGAGAAGTTGCTTCCATAAAGCAAATGATAGATTTTAGTGTTAAGAATTATTACGTGGATAATGAAAACATTTTTATTACGGGTTTTTCATCTGGCGGTGCTATAAGTAATGCTATGTTAAATGCTTATCCAAAATTATTTAATGCTGGAGCTTTATTTGCTGCTCCTTCTAATTTATTTAATCTAAATAAAAAAGGTCCTAATGATCAGCCTAAAATAGCAATTATTCAAGGTTTAAAAGATAACATCGTAAATAAAGAAAATGCAAATAGGATATTAGTTCAGTGGCTAAAAAAAGATCAGCTTAATCATACTAATTTTATTTTAAAAGAAGATTATCAAAGCAACCCATTATTATCAGCTAAATATTTTTACGATACTGAAAAAAAATTAAAAATTGTAAGCATTTCAGCTAAAAATGTCAAACATAAATTAATGATATCTCCAGCTAAAGGAGTGGAACGTGGTGGAACAATGGATTTCCACACCGTTAATATAAACTTCCATTCTACCTATTGGGTTGCCCTCTTTTTTGGACTAACTAGTCAAAAATAAAATTGATTAAAGTCATATCATCGAATATGCTTTTAGTATAACTTTATAACATGAAAAAAATAGTATTTATAACTTTTTTATTGGTTTCAACATTTTCCGTTTTAGCTCAAAATAATATGTCAGCAAAAAAAATCATTAAAAAAGCTGACGAAGTAATGAAAGGTGTAAAATCTACCAGAGCTGAATTAGTAATTACTACAATCCGTCCAAAATGGAGTAGAACAATGAAAATGAAAACTTGGTCACAAGGTACTAAGTCGAGTATGATTTTATTTATCTCTCCAATTAAAGATAAAGGAACCAGTTTCTTAATGAAAGGTAAAGAAGTTTGGAATTGGATTCCTTCAATAGAAAGAACTATTAAACTACCACCATCTATGATGATGCAGAGTTTTATGGGTACTGATTTTACTAATGATGATTTAGTAAAACAATCTTCTATAGTTGAAGACTATGAGCATAAAATTATTGGGAAAGAAACGGTAGAGGGTTATTTATGTTACAAGATAGAAATGATACCCCATGAAGATGCAGCAGTAGTTTGGGGGAAAATTATGGTTTGGATTACTCATGATAATTACTTCCAATTAAAAGTGAATTTTTATGATGAAGATGATGACTTGGTAAATGTGATGAAAGCATATGATATTAAAAAAATGGGGGGAAAATTACTGCCAGCTAAAATGGAAATAACACCAA
>JAJCYN010000465.1 GCA_029262915.1 Flavobacteriales bacterium | reverse complement strand
GCATTGATAGTACAAGATTGAATCAACAAAATGGACTTATTCTGGATAGGGACACAACTGAGAATAGTCTAGCTCAATACAGAGAAATGGATTATAATGGCACTTTAGATCATTATTTAGATTCAATAACAAAAGATCAGGGGCCTGTTCAAACATTTTTAACTAAAAAAGGGACTAAAATGAGTGTAGCTGGAGATAGTTATTATGATGTTTTGTTCAATCAAATATCATTATTTCTATTACTCTTTATACCACTGTTTGCGTTGTTATATGCAACTTGTTTTAGTCGTAATAAATATGGCTTTGTAGGGCATTTAATATTTAATTTACATTTTAATTCAATTGTAATTTTTTTATTGTGCATTAACCAATTGATGGGACTAATTCTTCTTCCTGACGGGTTAGATACAATATGGTTTTATCTAATCATTATTTTACCTCAAATTTATTTAATAAGAGCCGTAATGAAGTTTTACGAAAGAAAATGGTGGGTGGCTATTTATAAATATTTTCTATTAATTTTTGGATACTTGGTGTTATCATTAATCTTTGGATTTTTTGTTTTATTATCATCTATGATAATGATTTAAATAACGATCCCGAAAACAAATTTCGCCAATAAATAGAATACTCCTGTAACAATAGCAATTCCTAAAAGGTTAAATAAAATACCAGCTCTAATCATTTGTTTTATTTTAACATGACCAGAGCCAAAAACAATGGCTTGGGTTGGCGAAGCAATAGGCATCATAAAAGCACAGCTAGCAGAAAGGGTAGCTGGTATCATTAATAGTCGCGGGTCTAGACCTAAAACAGCACTCGCTTTGGCAAGTATTGGTAGTATTAGATTTGTTGTAGCTGTGTTAGAGGTTATTTCGGTTAAAAATGTTAAGACTGTACAAACAATAATGATAATTAGTATAGGAGAATCAACTCCTATGTTAGCAATTATGTTTCCAATTATAGTAGATAAACCACTGCTGTTAAACCCGCCAGCAATGGCAAAACCACCCCCAAAAAGCAACAGAATTCCCCAGGGCAGTTCCCTTACTTTGCCCCAAGTCAATAGCATTTCTTTTGGTCTATCTTTAGATGGAATCATAAACAACATTAGGGACGTTGCAATGGCAATTGAAGCATCACTTACCATTTCTAAGCCTAAAGTACTTCTCCACCCGTGTATGGTAAATGATTCGTTTAACGTAATGTCAGAGCCTGTTACCCATAGAATTGCAGCAGATAAGAAGACTAATCCAGAAGCTAATTCATCTCTTCTTAACTTTCCCAAATCTTTTAATAAGTCTTTTATGACGTTTTTGCTCTTAAAGACTTTGATTTTAGGCATTCTAAAAATTACTTTGGTCATTAATAACCATCCTGTAAATAAGAAAGTGATAGAAATAGGAAGTCCCATCATCATCCATTGAGTAAATCCAATTGCTGGTAAACTAGGAAATAATTCATGGTACATTTCCATAAACACCAGATTAGGAGGAGTTCCAATTAAGGTGGCCATCCCGCCAATATCTGCAGCATAAGCAATTCCTAACATTAAAGCCACGGCAAATTTTGAAAGAAATTTTTTAGCATTTTTTACTTCTTTTATTTCTTCAATAATAGACAGACCAATAGGCATCATAACCATTACAGATGCAGTATTTGAAATCCACATACTTAAACTAGCGGTAGCAACCATAAAACCAAGTACTAAATTGGCTGGTTTACTTCCTATAATGTTTACAATATGTAAAGCAATGCGTTTATGAAGGTTCGCATTTTGTATCCCTTGAGCAAGCATGAGTCCTCCCAAAAACAAGAAAATAATTTCTTTACCAAAAAATAAAGCGGTTGTTTTAGTGTCTAGTATTCCAAATAGTGGAAAAAGAAATATTGGAAATAGTGAAGTAATGGCTATTGGTACCACTTCAAAAATCCAGAAAACAGCCATAACGATAACAATTGCACCCATTATCGGAGCATGAGGATAGGTTGCTGAAGGAATAAAATAGTAACAAACAAAGGCTAATAATACAGCTAAAACACCATAAATCCATTTATTTTTGAATAACTTGTATTTACTCATCAGCTTTTAGGTTAATCAGTTTTTTATAGTAAATCAATAGTGGAAATATAGAAATAAAAATAAACAATCCACTAATAAAATAGGCCCAAGTTATGTTATTTCCTTTCGCAAAAAATGTTAAAGAGAATAGTGTAATGAAGGTAAATCGAATCATTATATTTATGGTTTGAAAAACACTACCTGTTCTTCCTATAATGTGATTAGGAATATGATTAAATAAATAGGTTATTCGCAATACTCTCGTTCCTGCATTGGTTAATCCCAATACAAAACAAACAAACATTAGTATTACTGAACTTTTAGTAAAAGCAGTTAGCTCAAAAACAATAAGACTCATAACCATCATTATAATAATAGCTTTAACGGTATTGGTGTTTTTAAACACCCATCTTATTCCAATTCCAGAAAATAATGCACCAATTGCATAAAGCATTTCAGCTCCAGCATAAATAGCTGAATTACCTTCTAAATGGTTGTTTACATAAATGGGCATTAATTGATGGATGTGAACTAAAAGCATTGCGAAAATTGCATAAGAACCGACTCCAAAATGGAAAAGTAATGGTGTTTTCTTTAAAAATGCAGCTCCTTGCTTCAACCTTTTAAAGATAGAGCCAGTATCAATAATCTTCTTTTTAATGGCTGAATATTTTATCATTAAAATCAATAAAAACGCCAAGAGGTAAGTGCAAGCGTCCATTAAGAATATTTCGTGTAATCCCCAAGGTTCAATACTAATATTCAAACTGTTTCCTAATCCTAAGTTGGTTAAAAATTCTTGATTAACTCCAGTAATAAGTATTGCTGCAAATGCACCAGATAAAACACTTGTTGCTTGCCCTTGAACTTCAATGATAGAGTTAATTTTTCCATAACTTTTCTTTTCAGTTATTTCTTGACCGAATGCGTAAAGCGTAGGATAGTGCACATTATAAATAAACATAGTGGTACAAAAAACTACTCCAACTAAAACCGTTGGAACTTCACCATAATAAAACCCATAAAAAGCAACTGAACCAATAACTACAGCACCAGTTAATGTAATGAGTAAGAAAATGTTTTTTCTTGGGTAACGGTCAACTAAGGTGCCCACATAAAGCCCCCAAAATAGTGTTAAAAATGTTGCTGTTCCATAGATGATTCCAAATGTAGAACTCGCATCTAAAATATCAGAAAAATACCAAGGAATGGCCAACATGCTTATACCTTGAGCAAATCCAGAAACTGCATTGGCAGCAATTAATAAATACAGTGCACTTTTGTTTTGCATTGATTATTTTTGAGGCGATAAAAATAGTATTAAAATCATTGTCATTCATATTGTCACACTCAGCCTTTTGGAGTTTTATTGAACAATAAGTAATAACAAAAACAATATTCTAAAAGTATGACTTACGATAGGGCGTTAGAAAAAGCAATGCACTACTGCTCTTATCAGGAAAGATGTCAACTAGATTTAACCAATCGTTTTATAGCATGGAATGTAAAGAAATCTGATAAGAGCCAAATACTTGATTACTTAATTAAAGAAGACTATTTAAATGAATCTCGATATGTGGAGGCTTTTGTGAGAGGAAAGTTTAAAATAAAGAAATGGGGTAAGAATAAAATTAAAATGGGTTTA
>JAJCYN010000464.1 GCA_029262915.1 Flavobacteriales bacterium | reverse complement strand
ATATTGATGATCTTTCCGTCTTCACTGAACCTTGAAGCATTTTGTACTATATTAAAGAACACATCAAAGAGCCTGAACTTATCCGCACTAATGAAAAGGTCTTTATCTTCAAATTCTATTCTTATGTCCTGATTTCTTTTTATTAAAAATGGAGTTATTTCATCCGCTATCTCCTGGATAAAGGAATCAAGATTTAAAGGATTAAAATTATAAGGCACCTCTTTCTGATCATGCTCGGCGGCTAAAATTAGTTCAGACATGATCGTGTGTAATGAAAACGCCGTTCTTTTCAATGCCTTTAACATATTGTCTAAGCCTTCTGTACCGTATTTATAATCAGCTGTGAGAGTACCAAGCTGATCTTTCAGGAAATCGACCATCATTGATATTTTGAAAATAGGTGTTCTTATTTCGTGAGAGACCATAACCAGGAAATCTGTCTTCTTTTTGTTTAATATCTCCAGTTCCCGAACCTTATTCTGCAATTCGCGGTAAGTTTTTGTCAGATCTCTGGCGTAGCTCAATATCTGCTTCTGTGTCAAATCATCCAGCGACCTGTTTTTGTCCGTTACCATACTAATTTTCTGCCTAAGAGACCTTGCCGGTTTCATTTATTAAATAAGATATTGATAGTAGTATGTTGAGCCCTTTGTCCGAAACACGTCCATCCCCTCTGTGTGTGTCTCAATGACATACTTAATTACGGTCATGACACCTCTGAACCCTTATCAGCCTGATTATATACATAATCATATCATATAGAAACCACTTACGGAATCCCTGCCTGACAGGGCCTGACATTTTATTAGCAGCAGCGTGCCATATCATTATATTTACTTTATTTAATAGGCAGTTTGGCTTTAACCGGCATATTTAATGAAGGATGCGGGGTAAGGTTTTTAGAAGCCGGAAATACGGTATTGCCCGATTAACCGGATTCGAGAAGTTGCATATAATTACATTGATGGTACAAATGTATTTACATCTTGTGTTTGAAGGATCAGGACTGATAACACTTCTGATCAGGAGGGATTAAATATCTCATGGTAAATGCTGTTGAATATAATTTAGCAGTAAGTGAATCATTAGAAGCCGCCAGAAATATAGTAGAGGCGATTATAAAAGCGAGGAAAATTCTGAGAATGTATCCCAGAAGCAATCCTGTATATGTTAAAAATCTGGAAAATACTTTCAATAAGTTTAAAGATTATTTTAATAGCAGGGACAATCTTACTTTTAGATTTGGCCGGAATGACATTTACTATGATTCTGAATCTGTGTACAACAATCTGCATAAACAGGATAATTTAGCATTTATATTCTTCAAGGACGGAATGCGGGAAATCACATTTAACAACGATGTGACATGTGATGAAATTGAGGACTTCCTCGGAATTATAGCTGCAGACTTTGACAGGGATGCAGTCGAAGATGACATAGTCACTTTATTCTGGCAAAGGGATTTTGCGAATATAAAATATCTCGCGGAAGACATTATTTTAAGCGAAGAGGAAATTGATTCATCAAACAGAATAATTGAAATTAAACAAAGATCATCTGATACGGCTGATTTGAAAAGGGCCTATGATGATTCTTCAGATGAAGACGAAATTCCGCAGGCAGTTCCAATAATCCCTTTGACGGCAGACGACTATAAACATCTCCTTGATGTGCTTGCAAAGGACGACGAGGTAAAGCTGCCAAAATTATTTTACATTCTTTTTGAATTATATTATGACGTTGACAGGTCCGTGGAATACGAGGATATGGTTTACTTTTTCATGAAAGCGATTGAACATTCAATTAAAAATAATTGTTTTTCATTAATGATAGATGTGATTTCGAAATTAAAACAGATTATCGGCAATAAAGATACTGATGCAATAATGAGAAAAAGTGCGATAAAAATCATATTGTTCGTCAGCGGCAAAAAAATGATTAGTATAATCGGAGACATCCTTGAGAAAGAGGATAAAATAGAAAAAGAAGTTTTCCAAAAATATATTTGTTCACTGGATCAAAACGCAATTGCACCACTTGTGGATTTGCTTGGTTATCTGCAAAGCAGCTATGCAAGGAGCATGACAATAGATGCTCTGACGTCTTTGGTTCTTAAAAAAAGTTCAATACATAAAATAAGCCCTAAAGACATCTCGGCTCTTATAAAAGGATTGAATCATCCGGAATGGCAGATTATCAGCAAGATAATATATATTCTGAGTCTTATTGGTGATAGAAATGCAATTGAACATATTAAAAAATCAACAAAACATGAGGACTTCAGGGTTAGATTGGCAGCTGTTAAGGCTCTGGGAGAACTGGGTGGAGACAATGTGCTTAACACGATACAGGAATGCCTTAATGATAATGATAGAAAAGTAGTATTAGTCTCATTAGAGTCTATCAGGAATATCGCTACTGATTCGGCTAAAAGAATTATTATGGAGCAAATTACCAAAAAATCATTTATTGAAAAAGAGTTTAATGAAAAGAAAATATATTTCGGGATCCTGGCACAGTGGAATGATAAAAAAACATATGACTTTTGTATTCAGATTATAAAGAAGAAATCATTCTGGAAAAAGTCAAAACATGATGAGACTAAAGCATGCGCTGCTTATAGCCTTGGTCTTATCGGCAATAAAAGTGCATTGCCAATCCTTAATAAATACAAAACTTCACGCAACAGGTTGGTTCGTGAATATTTTAATGAAGCAATCAGGAGGATCGAAAGTGATGGGTAGTGGAGTTATCGACATTCAATGTTCAGCGGAAGATCTAATAAATCAGTTTGCTATTATCTTTAGAACAGCGCGAATACACAGCATAAAAAATGGTGCGTTTATAACTGCTGCCGATAAATTCGCAGTCCTCGTACAAGATATGATCAGAACTGACCATGAGATTATTATGCAGCTCAGGGGAGACTTTTTTTATATAAATGATCAACGTATACGCTATTCTCCGAAATATATACTTAATTCTGATTATCTTGCAGAACAATTCAGGAAAGCGGAACTCGGCACCATTATTTTTAAAAAAGAAATAAGTTTGGATGACATTTCAATCTTTATTCATTCATTTACCAATAAAGATTTTTTAAATGAATCATTTGATGATTTAAAAGAAAAAATATCACTTACCACAGGTATTGAACTGAGAAGGCTTGAAAAAATATATCTTGAAGATATACCGGATGCCCGGAGAAGGGTTCGAAAGACCTACTTTAATGCCGTGTTTTACATTAAAGGTGTAATTAATAAAGTTAAATCAGGTGAAGAGGTGAATATTAAGAAAGCTAAAGGAGTTATTGTATCTGTTGTTAACGCTATCAGCGAACATGAACAGACGTTACTGGGGATGACCGCTATAAAAGATTACGATGAATATACCTATTTTCATTGTGCAAATGTCAGTATACTCTCATTAGCTATTGGTCTACGTTTGGGATTAAGCCGAAAGATTTTAATTGATCTCGGTATAGCGTCTCTCTTTCACGATTTGGGCAAGATTGAAGTACCTAATGAAATAATTAATAAACCGGAAAGATTAGCCGACTTTGAATGGCGGATTATAAAAAAACATCCCATATGGGGAGTAAAAGTATTATTGAAAATGAGGGATATAGATGAAGTGACAATCCGGGCTTCAATCGTTGCTTTTGAACATCATA
>JAJCYN010000463.1 GCA_029262915.1 Flavobacteriales bacterium | reverse complement strand
TCTCTGTATCATCTTGAACCATTAATCCACCATCAACCAATTTGTCAAAATTTTCTTTTCCCTTTTTATATACTTCAGGAGCATAGTGATCAGCATCATCGGCAAATTCTAATTCTGGTTTTATAACTCTATAAAAACTGTTAGGGTTGTCTTTACAGATTTCTCTTTATTCTTTAGAGTTTAATAAATCGTAAGGACGACTTGCAATTTCTTTTACTTTATCACTCGTTGGGCGATAAGCTTTAAATGGTACTAATACAGACATTTTTTTACGTTTAATTTGTTCAAGGTTTATGGTTTAACGTTTAAGGTTTAACCTCAAACTTTAAACTTTTTAGCTTTGAACCTCTAATTTAAAATGATTAATTATTTGCTCGGCTAATTCTTCTCCAATTCTATCTTGTGCTTCACCTGTAGCTGCTCCTGTATGAGGAGTTAATGAAATTTTAGCATGTTTCAATAAATCTTCTCTTGGAGTAGGTTCATTGGTAAAAACATCTAAAGCTGCGTGAGCAACTTTTCCTGAATCTAAATTAGCAATTAAAGCATCCTCATCAATTACACCACCACGAGCAGCATTTGCGATAATTACTCCATCTTTCATTTTAGCAAACTCATCATTTCCTATTAATGCTTTTCCATCTGCAGGCATTGGCACGTGCATAGAAATGTAATCAGCATTGGTCAATAAGTCATCTAATGACGATGTGTTAATAGTAACACTTACAGTTTGGTCAGCTACCTGAACATCAACTGTTGCACTATCCATAAAAGGATCAAAAGCCAATACATTCATTCCACAACCTAAAGCATATTTAGCAGTGCTTTGTCCAATACGTCCAAAACCAATAATGCCAATATTTTTTCCTCTTAACTCAACACCTTTTCCGTATTTCTTTTTTAATATTTTAAAATCAGCAGCACCAGAAACAGGCATTTGTCTGTTAGAATCATAAATTGAACGAGAAGCACTGAATAAATGAGCCATTACTTGTTCAGCAACAGATTGAGAAGAAGCAGCAGGTGTGTTAATTACTTTTAACCCTTTATTACGAGCATATTCCACATCAATATTATCCATACCAACACCACCACGTCCTATCAACTTTAATCCTGGACAGGCATCAATTAGATTTTCTCTAACTGTAGTTGCACTTCTAACTAAAAGCCCAACATAGTTGTTTTCGTTAATTACATTAATTAAATCATCTTGAGCTACAGTTTCGGTTATTACTTCGTAACCAGCTTTTTCAAGGTTTTCTTTTCCGATAGGTGCAATCCCATCATTTGCTAAAATTTTCATAGTTTCTTAGTTTGAAAAAATTATTAATTTACTAAATCGTATTTATTTGCCAATTGTTTCATTGTGTTAACTAGCACATGAATACTTTCAATAGGCATTGCATTGTAGATAGAAGCTCGATAGCCACCAACATCTCTGTGTCCATTGATTCCACTTATTCCAGCTTCATTCCACATTCTATCAAAATCATTTTTTACATCTTCATTAGTCAATACAAACGTTACATTCATATTACTTCTGTCTTCTTTTGCTGCTGTTCCTTCAAACAAAGGATTAGCATCTATTTCATTGTATAATAAATCTGCTTTTTCTTGATTTACTTTTTCTATCCATTCAATTCCGCCATTTGCTTTTAACCATTCTAAGGTTAACATAGAAACATAAATTGGATAAACAGGAGGTGTGTTGAACATCGATCCTTTAGCAATATGAGTTCTTAAATCTAACATTGTAGGAATGTTTCTTCCTGTTTGACCCAATAAATCATCTTTAACAATGTAAAGGGTTGTTCCTGCAGGTCCCATATTTTTTTGAGCTCCAGCATAAATCATAGCATAATCAGAAACATTAATTTTTCTACTAAAAATATCTGATGACATATCTGCAATAAGAAGCGTGTTACCTTGAGTAGGAATGTCTTTTATTTGAGTCCCAAAAATGGTATTGTTAGTGGTAATATGAAGGTAATCGGCATCACTTGGAACTGTAAATCCCTTTGGAATATAGTTAAAGTTCTTGTCATCCGAAGAAGCTACAACATTCATTTTTCCTAAGTTTTCAGCTTCTTTTAACGCTTTTTTACTCCAAGCACCTGTGTTTAAATAAGCTCCATTGCCATTTTCTTTCATAAAGTTAAGTACTGTAGTTAAAAAGCCTGTACTTGCACCTCCTTGTAAAAATAAAACAGAATAACCTTCTGGTACATTTAAAATTTCTTTAACCAAAGCAACTGCATTATCCATTACAGCTACAAAATCTTTACTTCTATGAGATATTTCTAATATAGAAAGATTAAGATTATTGAAGTTAACAACAGCTTCAGAAGCTTTTTTTAAGACCTCTTGATTTAAGATGCTTGGTCCAGCACTAAAATTATGAACTTTTGACATTTTAAAGATTTTAAGTAAATAGTTAGTACAAAATTAGCACTAAAAATGAGGGAACAAGTTAAGATTTAAAATTTAATTAGCAATAAGTTTTTCATTCAAATTTAGCACTACCATTCTTGTCTTTTTTTTCTAGATCAAATAGATAAGCAACAGAAAACCTAAAAAGTTTTAGGTTTTCTGTGCTTTCTCCTTCGCTGTTATCTCGATAGTCTAATAAACCATTGGAATACATTAAGTTGAAATGGAGGTTATTCATTTCATAACCTATTCCAGCGTTAAAACCAAAATCTAAACTTCTTAAACCATTTGTACTAGAAATAGTTGAGGTTTCTGTACCTGAGCTTGGTAGAAAAAAAGTAGTGATACCTCCAAGACCAAGAGCATCAAGGTCAATGACATCTAAAACAGGTATATCGGTTGTTAATTCTTCTTTTTTTGATGCAGTAATTAAAATTCCAGCGTAAGGACCTAAATAAAAATTAACATTTTTGTATTTGTAATTGGCTAATACTGGAATTTCAATAAACAATTCAGAGCTTACTCCTTTAATACTTTCAGTTATATCTGTATTTAATCCAGGGATATTTAAAGTTGAATCTAATCCAGTAGTGTCAAACCCTCCAAATCCACCAAGAAGATCATCAAATAATGTTGTTATAGATGAAGTAGTGGAAGAGGAGTAGCCTTTCTTTTTTTGAGAGAGAAAAATTCCTGTACTTAACTTAAATTTTTCTGAAAAATGATATTTTAGATGCCCTCCGAAATGATAACCCAATTGATAGTTTTGCCCTATATCAGAACCTTCCATAGGAATAATATTTACACCTATTTCAGGACCTAAACTCACTTTTTGACTAAATGCTATAAAAGGAATTAGGAAGGAGAGTGCTATAATTAGTTTCTTCATAATTTTAGTATTGTTCGATGGTTTGCCCACCAATGATAAAGTTTGAACTTAATGATATTTTGTAATCAACGTATTTATTCTTGCCTAAATCCATTTCATTAATGATGTCTTTATATTTAATTTCTTTTGATGAAAAAATTACTTCATTAATGTTATAGATAGAAATTAAATCGGGTAATTGACAACGTTTTCCAATGTATGTTTTAGAGTCTGTTTCATTAATATTATTATTCTCTTTTAACGCTAAAACATTAATGGTGTGTTGCTTTTTCTGAATGTCTTTTTTTACTTTAGCAACAAAATCATTTCCCCCAGCAATAATGGTTGTTTTTGTATTTTCTTTACGAAGTTTAATTGTTTCATAATAATCAAGTATTAATCTATTAACAGGGATTATTAAAGAAATTAAGCCAATAATACTTAGCAAATATTTTATAGAAAAAGCAGCAGCAGCAGGGAAAGCAAAATTGATAACAAACAATAAAATAGCACCAAGTAAAACGCCTAATATTGTTTTTTTAAGACTAATGTTTTTTGAATAACCACCACTAAATGTAATGCCAACTAAAAAAGCTAAAAAAACAGCAACAACATTTAAAATACCATAATTATTACTGAGTTCAATTTGATTAGGAAAGCCAAGATAAGGTTTGATATAGTTGAAGAAAGCTAATGCGAGTGTTATTAAAATAACATCTGTTAATATCAATTTAGCCATTTCAATAAACCGAAATAAGATGGCTAAAAATGCCCTTAAATAAATAGCAATATTAATAAAGAAAGAAAATGCTTTTGCTTTTTTTGCAAAATGTTTTTTAGAAAAAATAATCATAGCATTATAAAAAATAAACACATAGTTTATGTTTCCTTTTTTTGTGCTTTCGCCTTTGTAATGGATTATTTTTACACTTGGCAGATAATAATTTTTATATCCTGCTAATGTTATTCTGTAAGACAAATCAATGTCTTCTCCATACATGAAAAAAGTTTCATCTAAATAACCAACCTCATCTAAAACCGATTTTCTCATCCACATAAAAGCACCAGAAAGTACTTCAATTTGATTGGTTTCATTTTCTTTTAAGTACCCCAAATGGTATTTGGCAAATGTTTTTGATTTTGGAAAAAGCTTAGATAACCCAAATATTTTATAAAAAGAAGCGGCAGGAGTTGGTAAACCTCTTTTTGATTCAGGTAAAAAGATACCATTTCCGTCTATCATTTTAACACCTAACCCACCACCATCAAGATGGGCATCCATAAAACGGATGCAGTTTTCAAAAGTATCTTCTTCAACAACAGTATCAGGATTTAGTAATAGAACATATTCTCCTTTTGATTGTTTAATAGCTTGATTATTTGCTTTTGAAAAACCAACGTTTTTGGAATTGTGAATTATCTTAACTTCAGGAAAGTTCATTCTCACCATTTCTAAAGAATCGTCAGAAGAATCGTTATCTACTACAAAAACTTCAGCAGCAATATTGGGGATGGCTTTGAAAACGGACATTAAACATTGCTCTAAAAAATGTCTAACATTATAATTGACTATAATAACGGAGAGTTTCATTACTTTAATGAAAGCGTATTTTTGAAAGGAATTCTGTTGAGTAATGATCTTCCGAGCGTTAATTCATCTGTGTATTCTATTTCATCACCAATTCCAACACCCCTTGCGATGGTTGTTACTTCAATGTCTAAATGAGCTAATTTTTTATAGATATAGAAATTAGTAGCATCCCCTTCCATAGTAGTACTAAGTGCCATAATAATTTCCTTTGGTTGATTCTTATTTATTCTTTCAACTAGTTCATGAATTTTTATGTCACCAGGTCCAATTCCTTCCATAGGAGATATTATACCACCAAGTACATGAAATTTACCAGAGAATTGATTTGTTCTCTCTATAGCTATGACATCTAAAATATTTTCCACTACACAAATCACATCATCGCTCCTCGATGAATTTGAACATACTGAACAAGTTGATGTGTCCGAAATATTGTAACAAGAATTACAATACTGAATTTGGTCACTCAAACCAATAAATGCATTTCCGAATTCTTCTATTTCTTGTTGATTTCTATTTAATAGCTGAAGGACTAACCTCAAAGCAGTTTTATTTCCTATGCCAGGTAAAGAGGCAAGTTTTTCTACTGCATTATTAAACGGTGAAGATGAAATTTGGTGCATCATTGTATTCTGTCAACAATTTACTGTGAATCAAAAATAATATGTTTAACGTTAAGAAGTGGAATTTTATTCATTTTTGTTTCAACTAATGAATCCGATAACGGTTATATTATTTGTTCTAGGGTATTTCGGCT
>JAJCYN010000462.1 GCA_029262915.1 Flavobacteriales bacterium | reverse complement strand
GTGTTGCACTTGCTGTTACTGTTGGTAAGGCATTTACTGTAATAAAATTAGGAATTAATAAGGTGTCACTATTCGTACCATCAGTTACAATTAATTCTACATCAAAACTTCCTGGCGTATTGTAGCAGATGTTGGTCGGATTTTGAACAGAAGAAGTTGTTGTCGCGGCTCCTAGAAACGACCAAGTCCAACCAGTAGCAGATCCTCCAGTACTTATATCTGTAAAATCAATACAATCTCCAATGCATAAACTACTATCCGTAGAACTAAAATTAGCCATAATGGTTGGGCAAGGATTCACAACGACCAGAGCAGGAACTCTAAAAGGAGCAGGACAAACTCTAACATAGTATGTTGTGTTAACGGTTAGTGATGGGCTGGTAAAAGAACTACCTGTAAATAGTAATGTTCCCCCTACGGGAGAGTCATACCATTCAAATGTTGTTCCAACAGGAGAGGTACCTGTTATCGTTGCTATTAATGTTGAAGTTGTATTTGTACAGATGGTATCATTGCTAACAAGAACATCGAAAGCATCGATACTTTCATTTGGCATGCCATTTCCACCGCTGGTAGCTCCATTAGCAGGAAAGTTACTCAAATAAGAGCTATTGGTTGTACCATAGATACCACCATTTGCATTTCTAGTTGGAGTACCCGATGTTATTGCAATGTATCCACCACCACCACCACCACCAGGACCTTCTGCTTCTCCTATTGATGCGAATGCTCCAGCTTTTAAGACTTGATCACCACCTTTTCCACCAATAGCGTTAATGGTTACACCAGACACTGTTCCAGTAGTTTTAATAATAATTGCACCACCAGCACCTCCACCACCTGCAGCATCTTTACCTGTTACAGTAGCCAATGGAGCTGAACCAGGTATTTCGCTGTTAAAGCCATCCTGACCATTTGCAATAATATTTCCACTTCCAGTTATATCGCCATAAGTATTCATAAAAATTATTCCAGATCCATTTCCTCCAGCACCCGGTGCGGTTGTTTCTCCATCTCCAGCACCTCCACCTCCGCCCATAAAAATCTTACCAGTTGAATAATCTAATGGTCTTCCTCCTAAACCTCCTACTTCTCTTCTTGTGTCTCCACCCCAAGCACCATTACCTGGACCTTGAGTTAATTCATTAGCATTAGCACCTGCGTGTGAGTACCCTCCTCTTCCTCCTCCAGCATTACTTGCACCAACTAAGGAAGGAGTTTCTAGGGCCCACGATATATTATATATTGGATCAGGAACTCCAATTCCATCGTTCCAATTTAAGGGATTTCCTGCATTAGCTCCGCCAGCTCCACCAGCATTATGGGCATTTCCACCACCACCACCATTTGCTGGAGCACCTCTTGTATATCTACCAGCTAAAGCTGAGCTATAAAATACTTGGTCACCTGCAATTCCTTCCCCTTTTTCAGCACCTTCAATGGGATTGTTATCTGCATATCGTAAGCCACCAAAAGTTGAGGAAGACTCTATTTGTCCTCCTCGAAAACCTAGATTACTAACATCTATGTTTCCACCGGCATTAATTATTGTAGCTCCATCAACTTCTATTGCTAATATTCCACCTACTGATCCATTCCACGTGTCAGTAGTCAATATGCCACCTGAATTAATAGTTAAAGAGATATATCTTGGTATTCTAACAATTACAACATTGCCTGCCGAGGTATATGAGTTTAATAGAGCGCAATCAAAAATAATAGTTGTTGAATTAGGAACAGCTTCAACTTCCACAATATCATAATTTCCACAATTATTGTAATTTAATATTGTTCCCCATGAAGAAGCAAATTGATTCGAATTATCTACCGTAACTCCTTGAACTTGAATAATCATAATTAAATCTCCAGCACCAAGATTACTTGAAAAGTTAGTATTTAAATTAGCGTTTGAAACTGTTATAGAAGTGTCACCAATACTTGCATCTGATGTCAAGAATGTAAAAGCATTAACAATTTCCATTGCAGATATTATGTGAACTCCATCTTTTCCTCTCTGAGCATTAGCTGAAATAAATAGGGTAATTATTAAAGAACTTAATAATATTGCTTTTTTCATTTAAATATAACTAGTAGTATTAATCTGTTTTATAGACCTGTTTCTTATAGTAAAGGTTGCATTTAATAAGAGAATAAATGTATCAATTTTTATTGAAATGTCAAATTAAATCAATTCAGGAATATTTACTAAGCGACATCATACTTCCCCAGTTTAATTAAATGCTTTGTATGACTTATTAATGCTCCTATAAATGTGTTGTGATTATAGTAAGGCAATCCATATTCTTTAGTTGTTTGTTTTACAATTTTTGAAATTTTTCGATAATGAATGTGGCATATATTGGGAAACAAATGATGTTCTATTTGATAATTTAAACCACCAACAAACCAAGATAATAGCAGGTTTTTTCTCGCAAAATTTGCAGTAGTGTGTAGTTGATGAATGGCCCAATTATTTATCATCTTACCTTCTTTATCTGGAGTAGGAAAACTTGTTTTTGTAATAACATGTGCTGCTTGAAATATTGAGGATAAGGTTAAGCTGCATACAAAATGCATTATCAAATAGAAAATTAAAGTTAGCCACCATACTTGTGATGAAAATATTATTGGTAAGACTAGTATAAAACTCGTATAAAAGAGCTTAATAAAAATTAATCTTAAAAAAGCATCTTTATAGGCAATACCTTGTGTTTTAATTAAATCTTTTTTCTTGTATCTTTCTAATTGGATAAAGTCTTTTTTTACAGACCAAGATATAGTTAGTAAGCCATAGAGAAACCAAACATAAAATGGTTGTAATCGGTGTATTTTAAATCTTTTTTGATCATAAGAAAAACGCATTAGTCCTCCAGAGTCAATATCTTCATCATATCCTTCAATATTTGTAAAAGAATGGTGTAATACATTGTGTTGAATCTTCCAATTAATAGCACTTCCTCCAACTAAATTAATTAGATAGCCTAAATATTTATTAATGTTTTTGTTCTTGGAATAAGCACCATGATTGGCATCATGCATAATAGAGAATCCAATTCCTGCCATTCCTAACCCCATTAATATCCACAGGCCTAAAATAACCCATGAATTAGAGGAAATGTTTAGTAAAACCAAAAAATAAGGAATGAAATAAAGGCTAATCATAACTATAGTTTTGATTACCATATTAGTGTTAGCGTATTTAGATTTGTTATTTTCTTTGAAGTAACTATTAACTCTTTTACGAAGTTCTTGAAAAAATTCTGGACGATCTTGGGTATTAAATTTTATTTTAACTGACTCCATTTTTCAGCGTTATTAATTATGGAAGAAACATTGCAAAGGTATACATTTTAGCCCTCCTAAATTTAATTAATAAACAAATTGATTATATGTCGCAGGTTTAATGAAGTTCAGTTTTATCACTTTCTGTTAGACTCGTATGTTAAATTTTGACCTCAATAGTATCCTTCGATAAGTTCAGGGTAAACTTTGCATTATATTCTTACGCCTATAATACCCTTCGGTTATCGCTCAGGATAAACTGTACTCCGTTTCCGTTCATATCTTCACTCCAATTACGCACACATCATCAATTTGTTCTAAGTTTCCTTTCCAAGTCTCAAAAGCCTCACCGATACTTGTTTTTTGTTCTTCCATCGTTTTGTCTTGAACGGATAATAGCAACTCTCTAAAAGCCATGGCTTTAAACTTCTTGCCTTTTTCTCCTCCAAATTGATCGATATATCCATCGGAAAAAATATAAATGGAATCCCCTGTTTCTAAATCGAAACTATGGGTAGTGTAGGGGAGTGGATTGTCAAATTGACCAACAGGTTGTTTGTCGGCTTTGGTTTCTAAGATTTCACCTCCTCTTACAATCCAAAGTGGATTATGTGCTCCTGCATATTTTAATGTACTTCCTTCAAGTGAACAAAGTGCAATGTCCATTCCATCTTTTACTTCTTCGTCACTTTTCTCAAATTCTTTAATAACAATTTCTCTTGTTTTGGTAAGTATTTCTCCTGGATCGCTTAATCCACTTTCTCTAATACTCCTGTTTAGTGCATTGTTACAAACTACACTTACCATTGCTCCTGGCACTCCGTGTCCAGTACAATCTGCTGCTGCAAAAAGAATTAGGGTTGAGTTTTTTTTCTTATTACTAATTGTCTCTAGCCAATAAAAATCTCCTGCTACGATATCTTTTGGTTTATATAGAATGAAGGATTCCTTAAGGTACTCTTTTACTACTTTATTTGTTGGAAGTATCGCAGACTGAATTCGTTTGGCATAAAGAATTGAATCTGTAATCTCTTGGTTTTTTTCTTCTAGTTTATAATGTGTTGCTTCAACCACTCCTTTTTGTTGTTCTACTTCTTGCTTCTGTTCTTCTATTAGGATTTTCTGTTTTTTGGTAATTCTTAATCGGTTAAATAAAAAGAGGAGGAATACAACTACTAAACCCAATCCAACTCCTGTAGCGATAGTTAATATTTGTTGCTTTTCTTTTTCTTCTTTTTCTATGGCGATCAGTTTTTCATTTTCTGCATCATCTATGGTTTTTTGTTTCTCGTATTCATATTTGGCTTGTTGCTTTATAGTGTTTTTTTGTGTAGCATCGTTATTAAGACTATCTCGCATAGCAATGTATAGCTTGTACATTTCCAATGCTTTTATTCCCTTTTCTTGTTTTTCATATATTTTGCTCAATAATTTCGAAGAACTTTTAATGTTAGCTGGATAGCCAACTTCATTCGCTATTTTAAAACCATGTTGAGCATAACTTAGTGCTTCAGGTAAATTTCCATTACCAAAAAAAGCATAGCCTATGTTGTTGAGTGAGCTAGAAATACCATTTTTATCACCAATTTCTTCTCTAACTTTTAATGATTTGTTGTAATATTCTTTTGCTTTAGAAATATCTCCATTTTTTAAATGAATAACTCCAATACTATTTAAAGAATAAGCCATGCCTTCTTTTTGTCCAATTTCTTCTTGAATTTTTAAAGCTCGTTTGATGTATTCTAATGCTTTTACAGGGTTAGATTGATCCATGTGAATGTGAGCTATGTTGTATAAAGAATTGGCTATTCCTTCTTTATCCAATGCTTCTTCCCTTACTTTTAGTGCTTGATGCCAATACTCCATTGTTTTAGCTATATCTCCTTGACTTTGATAGACAATACCAATGTTGTTTAATGCAGACCCAAGAATACTTTTGTTATCCACTTTATCAAGAATTTTTAATGTTTTATGATAGAATGTTAAGGCTTTTTGGATATTTCCTTGATTCATGTGTACATATCCAATATTATTCAGTCCATCAGCAACGGCTATGAGTAAAGCTTGTTTTAATTGTTCGTTTGGGTTTTTTGCTAACCTTTTTTCAGCTATTTGTATTGCTTTTTTACTAAGCGGGATAACAGTATCTATGTTTGAAAAGGCTAAGAATTCACTTAAATCAATATATGCACGAGCTAAAGAAGTATCATGACTTGATGGGTTATTAATAATTTGATTAAAATTATCTAATTGCTTTTGCTCTGATTTTGAGAAATTTTGAGCAGAACATTGTCTACCCTTCGATAAACTCAGGATGACAATGAATAGAAATATGTATTTAAAATTTTTCAATACTATTTATTTCCAGCTAATTTCCAACCTATCCAAGCCATTGGAATATATGCTCCAACTAAATCGATCACATTGTACCAAGTAGGAGCAGGAATAATAAAAAGATTGGTAATTCCTCCGGCTAAAAATAAACAACCGATTACCATCGCAAATACCAT
>JAJCYN010000461.1 GCA_029262915.1 Flavobacteriales bacterium | reverse complement strand
AATAAAAAGAAAATCAAGACTAGAGTAAGTATCTATTGCAATTTCTTTTAATACATCAAATAATTTTTCTTCACCAGACTCCATTAAATCATTGGCAACAACAATGCGTTTCGGAAAATTAATTACCGCTTTGCTAGGAACTGCAATTATTGGAGTTTTTATTGAACCTATTAATGCCGATGTATTACTTCCCAAAATATTTTCTATGGCATCCGAAGCTCCCGTAGTTCCCATAACTATTAAATCTATCTCATTTTTACCACTAAAATTTTTGATAAAATCAACCAATAAACCTGTTCTACATATAGTTTTAAATTTTACATTAGAATAATTTGAATTAACATACTCTAATTGTAATTCCATTGCTTTCTCCGATTCCTCGAGAGCAATTTTATCTAAATTGACCAAAGTTCCTGCACTTGCTCCCGAATAAGGTATATGAAATGTGTTTAACAATATGATTTCAGCATCTACCAACTGTGCTAGCTGTATAGCATAATCTCTAGCTTTATTTGCTGTTTCAGAAAAATCTGTAGGAACCAATATCTTTTTCATAGTTATGATGTTTTAAATTACTCCATACAAATAACCACAAAATATTCTAATATTCAAATGATAAGTATCAACGGGTTAAGTGATTTCTATCAGAATAGTTTTTCATTCCTTATTTTCATAGTCTAGCATTTCAAAATCCAATTTAATTGCTACTATTATTTTCAATGATATGACTTATGTCATACGGTATTATAAGTAAAATGTCGTATTTGGTCGGAAATGAAACTACATAGTATTAATAACAATCCCAATTACTCAGCAATTATTTTGGCTGGCGGAAATTCTACCAGAATGGGGTTTCCAAAACCTTGGTTATTAAAAAAAAGTAATACATTTTTATCCGAAATTATTAAATCATATAAGTTTTTAGGAATAAAAAATATTGTTGTAGTTTTAAACGAAAAATTTACAACTTCAAGATGGGAAAATGAACTTATTGAAGTTGAAAGTAACGCTACACTTATTAAAAATTACTTACCAAATAAAGGACGATTGTATTCTCTTCAGCTAGGATTAAAAGCTGTAAAATCGGATTTAGTGTTTATTCATAATGTTGATAATCCTTTTGTAGAAAAAGAAACTTTAGAAAAACTTACTAACCATACAGAATTAAATGGTGTAACTATTCCCATCTTTAAAGAAAAAGGTGGACACCCTGTAATCATTAGCAAATTGGTAAAGAAAGAAATAATTAACAATTATCAGAATTACAAGATATTAAAGGAAGTTTTTTCAAAGTTTCCTAAAAAATACGTTGAAGTTAAAAGCAATTCTATTTTAAAAAACATAAATACTCTTCAAGAGCTTGAAGCATGCAAATATGAACTTGTTTAGTGAAATAGAGCGAATTAGAAGAAGTGAAAAACAAGGAGCTTTATGCATTATTGTACAAGCAAAAGGTTCTACTCCTAGAAAGGTTGGAGCTAGAATGATAGTTAAAGAAGACGGAAGTATTTTAGGGACAATCGGTGGAGGAAACTTAGAAAAAAAAGTAATTGAAAATGCAATTCGACAAATAGAAAAAAATGAACCTAAACTATATAAACATGACTTACTCCACCAACATAACATGTGTTGTGGCGGTAGTATTGAGATTTACATTGAACCCATTCAAAAAATGAATAAACTCTATATTTTCGGGGCTGGGCATACAGGGCATGCACTGGCAAAAATTGCCATTAAAATGGATTTTGATATTTATATTATTGATGACAGAAAAAGCCATCTAAATGATATAAATATTGACAGCATAAATAAAATGAATTTAGATTATAAAAAAGTATTGCCTACACTCCCATTTGATGAAAAAACCTACATAACTATTATGACTTATGAGCATTCTCATGACAGAGATATTTTATCTTACTGCATCAGACAACCTTATGCATATCTTGGTATGATTGGTAGTGAAAGAAAGGTAAAACTTACAAAAAAAATGTTTGTAGAAGGAAATCTCGCCACTAAAAAAGAATTAGAAAACGTTGATATGCCTATGGGAATTAGCATTAATGCAGAGGGACCAGAAGAAATAGCCATAAGCATATTGGCAAAATTAATAGCCGTGAAAAATGGATAAAAGAGTAGCAATAATTACTGGAGCAGCTAAAGGCATTGGAAAAGCAATTGCCAAACGAATGATTAACGAAAACTACATTACAATATTAGTAGATGTAGATAAAGAAAATGGAGAAACATTAGCCAATAATTTAGGTAATTCCGCAAAATTTATTTCTTGTGATATAAGTAATGAAAATGAAGTGAAATCTTTGTTTGATTCTGTTAAAAATGAATTTGGAAGAATTGATGTAATTGTAAACAATGCAGGAATAATTCGAGATAATGTAATTTGGAAAATGCCAGTTGAAGATTTTGACAAGGTAGTTGACATTAACCTAAAAGGAACATGGCTAATGTGTAAGGTGGCAGGGACACTAATGCGAGAACAAAAAAAAGGACGAATTATAAACATAGCCTCACGGGCTTGGTTAGGTAATATAGGACAATCAAACTACTCAGCCTCTAAAGCAGGTGTAGTTGGTTTAACAAGAGTTTTAGCTCTAGAATTAGGCAAATATGGTATATTAGTTAATGCAATTGCTCCTGGATTAATTGACACCCCTTTAACTCAAAAATTACCAGAAGACGTTCAAGAGAAATTAATTCAAGCACAACCAACCAAGTCAATGGGACAACCTGAAGACATTGCAAATGCTGTAGCATTTTTAAGCAATGAGAATACACAATTTATTACAGGTCAAACTATTTATGTTGATGGCGGAAAAAGTATAGGTGCAGGTCTATAATTTTTTCTATTTTTGCCGCATGACCAATAACAAAATCCTGACAAATAAGAATAGATGGGTAATGATTGCACTTGTTGCTATGTTTGCGATATATAATGTTATTGTTTATACGCAGGGTACATCTAATAGCACTCCCAAAATGTCTGAAAAAGCGTTAAAAGGAGAGCAGCTTTATCAAGAAAATAATTGTACCGCTTGTCATCAATTTTATGGCTTAGGAGGTTATTTAGGTCCAGATTTAACCAACATTATTTCAAACAAATATAAAGGTCCAACCTATGTTAACGCTTTTTTAAATAGTGGTATAAAATCTATGCCTCAATTTAATTTTACCGAAGAAGAAAAAGATGCACTTGTTCAATTTTTAACGGAAGTTGATCAAACAGGATATTACCCGATTAAGGATGCCGAAAAAGAAGCGAATGGCTGGGTAAGAATAAAATATAAAAATCAATAATGAAAAAAACATCCTTCATATTTATAGTCCTTTCTTTATTAGCTTTAATTGCAGGTGCAATTTTTGGAGCTTTAGCTGGAATACAATATGTTAAACCAGACTTCTTAAAAGAAGTTATTGCATTTAATAAAATGCGACCATTCCATGTTAGTACTGTTTTAGGTTGGATTATTCTTTGCTCTACGGGTGGTATCTATTATTACATTACAGAAGTACTTAAACTCAATCTGTTTTCTAAAAAATTGGCAGGAGTCCACCTAGTGCTGTTTATTTTATGTGCCATAGCAATATACGTTTCCTTTGCAACAGGAAAAATGGGAGGAAGAGAATACTTTGCCTATGCCCCTATTATTTCGTTACCAATTCTTTTTGGTTGGATACTTTTTGGTATTAATTACTTTAAAACAGTTGTTAAACAAATTAAAGGGTGGCCAGTTTACTTATGGATGTGGGGAACAGGAATTGCATTTATGATTTATCATTTAGGGGAAACTAACTTTTGGATGATTCCTTATTTCAGAGAAAACTTTATAAAAGATTTCACCATTCAATGGAAGTCTTATGGCTCTTTAGCTGGCTGTTGGAATATGTTGGTTTATGGTACAGCAATTTTCCTAATGTCGAGAATTAAAAATGATGATAATATCGGAAAAGGGAAAAAAGCCTTTTTCTTTTATTTTTTAGGATTATTTAATTTAATGTTAGGATGGGCTCATCATACTTACATTGTCCCTACTCAACCTTGGGTTAGATTTTTGTCTTATGGCGTTAGTATGACCGAGTGGATAATTTTAATTAGTATAATCATTGATTGGAAGAAATCCCTTTCGGCTGAAAAAAAGAAATTAAACAATATGTCATATAAATTCTTAATGGCAACTGATTTTTGGGTGTTTTTCAATTTAATAGTAGCTTTATTAATATCTATCCCATACATCAATTTATTTACGCACGGAACACACATTACCGTTGCTCATTCAATGGGAACAACTATTGGAATTAACACTACCATTTTATTAGCATCTGTTTTTTACATTGTAAATCTTGAAGACAAAGTGCAACTTAATAAACACATAAAAATCCTCAAATTAGGATATTGGGTCTTTAATATTTCCTTAGGTGTTTTCTTAACCTGTTTATTATTAGGTGGTGTAGAAAAAAGTGTTTGGATGTATTTCACAGATAAACCTTCTTCATTTGGTCAAATGCAAGATAAAATACAACCTTATATGTACGTTTTCTTAACTGCAGGTTTTGGTCTTTTAATAGGAATTTTAATAGTAGCTTCACCTATGCTAAATATTTTAGTTAGAAAATATAAGCACTCCACATAAACTCATCAAAGCACTCAATAATGTGATAAAAATCATATTATTTTCTTAAAAAAAACAGCACCTTTACGTTAGCTTTATTTAACAAGCTAAATGACGCAATTATAACTACATACAGAATAATTTCTTTTTGCTCAGACAGCATTAATATAAGTAGTTTATTCACATTTTTTCTGGTAAAAAGAACATAAAAGGAAACCGTCATTGCGAACACGTTTTGCGGGAGCAAAAGAGAATGAAGTGAAGCAATCTCATTCTAAAAAAATAAGATTGCGGAGTTTATCCTGAGGAAACGAAGGATACCTCGCAATGACGTAAAAGATGAAAAAAATGGAAATAATAAAATTAACTGTTAACGGAAAAGATTACCAAGTAATCGTAAAACCTCACGATACTTTAGCCAAAGTGTTAAGAGAAAAAATTCAGTTAACGGGAACAAAAGTAGGATGCGAACAAGCAAGTTGTGGTGCTTGTACAGTATTTGTAGACGGGAAAGCAGTACAAAGTTGTATTACTCCTGCAATGCGTGTTGCAGGAAGTGTTATTACAACTATCGAAGGGGTTACAGATCAAAACAAACTACATAATTTACAAGAAAAATTTATGGAGAAAGGAGCCATTCAATGCGGGTACTGTACTCCGGGTATGATTATGACTTCCTTAGATTTTTTGGAAGAAAATCCAACACCAACAACAGACGAAATTAAAGAAGCTTTATCTGGAAATCTATGTAGATGTACAGGTTATGTAAAAATTATTGAAGCTATAGAAGCTTATGTGCAGGAAGAAAACAATCTTCATCCACCAATTGGTCATATCCCTAAAAAAGAAGATGACAAATTTAAAATGGTGGGACAAGGAAGACCATACATTGAAGCTGCTAAAAAAGTTCAGGGTTCTGCTGATTATGCTGATGATATTCAAACAAAAAACGCTTTGTTTACCAAGTTTGTGAGAAGTACACACGCTCACGCTAAGATTAATGCTGTAGATAAAACGAAAGCAGAAGCATTACCTGGTGTTCGAGCAGTTATTACTGGAGAAGAACTACCTGTTAAGTTTGGTGTATTGCCTATCTCTCAAGATGAGCGAGCAATGGCCATTTCAAAAACAAGGTACATTGGAGAAATTGTGGTAGCGATTGCTGCTGATACAGAAGAAATTGCTACTGAAGCTTGTAAGCTGATTGAAATTGATTACACACCTATTCGTCCGTTTTTTGATATGAAAGAAGCGTGTGAAGATGTTGGTGAAGACGAACAAATTCATTCACATTGCAAATTCAACAACAACATTCATAAGAAAGCAGAATTACGTTTTGGCGATCAACAAGATGGTTTAGCAAAAGCAGCTCATAAAATAAAGGTTGATTTCGATTTCCAAGGAATTAACCACGGTTTTACAGAACCTCACGCAGCAACAGCTTCTTGGGATGAAAACGGTTTAACCATTATTACAGCTACTCAAGTTCCTCATTACTTACACCGTTATTTGGCAAAAGTATTGGAGGTTCCAATGAATCAAGTTCGCGTTATAAAGCCTACTATAGGTGGTGGTTTTGGTGGTAAATCAGATCCATTTCCACACGAAATGATTATTGCTCACTTATCCAGAATATTAGGTCAACCAGTAAAAATGAGATTTAATAGAGAAGAAGTATTCTTGACTAATCACGGAAGGCACCCGACCACAATGAGTATGGAAATGGGAATCAGCAGT
>JAJCYN010000460.1 GCA_029262915.1 Flavobacteriales bacterium | reverse complement strand
AAGCGGTAGGTGGCGTTTTTTATGATCATGAAACTTATGATGATCACTATCCTCAATATTTAGATCAAGAACTTGGCGAAAAAAAAACGTTGACTTATCGAATGTTAATTAAAGGGGGTGATGTATATAAAAATTACCTATCTGAATGGGATATGCTAGAAAATCCGAAGAATATTTTAAAGGAAAATATTGTCAATTTACAATGGTCATGGATATTTAAGAAATTGAATGCCAAAAGAGGGTGTCTAGCAATTGATAATCATGAATATGAACTTTTCAAAGAAAATTTATCTAAAAATAATACTAAAGCTAAAGAAGCCTCCAATTATGACTTTAAGGATAATGTCATTAAAACCTCAACTCTAAACAATATATATGAACCAAAATGCACTACTGAGCTACCCGTTTCTGAAGAAGATTTATTTAAAATTTCACATGAATCCGACCTAAAAAGATTATTCACAAGTAAAACAGGTATAGCTGATGTACTAGACACCGTATTGAATAAAATGGAAAATGGAGAGGTAAATTTTATTTCGAATGAAACCTTATGCTCTTTTAGTGAAAGAAGAATTGATTTGCTATTTGGAACAACTGAGGATAAGTGTATGATAATAGAGCTAAAAAATGACTTTATATGGGATAATAACATTTATAATCAACTTATGGTGTATGGTAGAAGAATTTCGGCTTATAAAAGACATTATAAAGAAATAATTCCAATATTAATACTGAAGAAGGCTCGCGAAATTAGTACTGCTTGGAATGCAAAATATTACAAATACTTATCTATAGAAAATCAGAAGCATAATGAAACATCTGAATGGTACAATGGAATCGTTGAAGGTATAAATCAAGCTAAAAGAGACCTAAAAGATGAAAATATTCCTAAACTTCAAGAACTGCAAGTTTATGTTTTTACAACGGATATAGATAATAAATTAATACGTTTTAATTCGTTCTAAATAAAAACCCAAGCTATTTACACAACTTGGGTTTACCTTTGAATAATAAAATACTCAACCTACTACACTAACCCTTCCTATTTCCATCAAATTGGCTTAATATTCCTTTGATCTCGGCAAAAGTGGTTTCCATATAATCCAAATGATAATTATCAGAACCATCAATTTCTCTATAACAAATCATTGGTTTACCATTTTCTACTTTGTAAGCAAATATTACGGCTTCCTCTCTTTTAGGGAATCCTTCTTGCCGGTATTCTTTAGCTTTTTTATCGGGGTACATTTTTAACATACTTCCAATGTTTTTAAACAGAATCAATACACGTTCATCTTTGATATCATCTGTTTTCATTACGATAACTTGTTTATCTTTTTCTGCCATATGGTAAAATCGATCTACGTTAATCCAGCTCAATTCGTTAAAGGCGAATACATAGCTGTTTAAAGCTTTTTCATTGGTCATTCCCATCTTATCCATCTCTATCCCTTTATTGGTTTCATCTTCTTTTCTTTGTGCTCGCCATAATTTCACTTCCTGTTTATACAAAGCCAAATTAGATTGATATATGGCATTGTGCTTTTTTGCCGCACTTTTGTACTCAGGGCTTCTTTTAAATCCTTCTTTCGCTAAAGCCCTTTTATCTTGCCAATCATCTAATGCCACATAATATTCTTCCAAGGCTTTATTATAAGCAATGCTCTTCCTCTTGTAGCTTACTTGGTTTCTTTCATAGCGTTCTAAGCGTTTGTGGTAACGTTCTATAGCCTTGGCATAAGCCGCATCTTGCCGAGCTCTTCTTTTTTCTTTTCCGAATTTGTACCAAGGTATTGGCCGGATGAAACTTTCTTCTTTAGGTTCAAAAGGAATTCTACTCATATTTGGTGGATTCGGTGCTTTCGGTTTATCCTTATTATTGTATACAAATGTTGGCATTGCAATGTTATTATTTTGCATTACTGGAAAGGGTACTGAACGCACAAACTTAACTTGTTTAGTTATTGGTTTATTGGTCGTTGACCAATCATCACCTAAATCTGAAATAAAAACCTCCATATTATTTTGTCGATTATCACTCGGAATGGCTATTAACATATCTTTCCCTTCTTTCATTTTAACGGGTATTCCACTTACCGTAGTAGCATCCACTTTTATCATTCCCCCACTTTCTAGTAAAGCATCCTCACTTTTAGTCAATAGTCCTGAAGATATAAAATCTTTACATTTTAATGATTCTGTGAGTTCAAATTTTACATCTTCTTTTACTGTTGTTCCATCTTCATACACAAAAGTATTGGCTTGTAATAAAATACGTACGCCTTTCCTGCCCTTTATTACTGTTTCTTCGCCTGGTTTTACAATAAAGCTATTTTTCTTGTTTGGATTTAATGCGGCTTCTAATTCTTCTATATTATCAAACCTATAGGTCTTTAATGTGATTTCTACTCTTCGGTTAACGGTCATATTCTCATCATTTACATTTGGTCTTTCAGGATCGAGTTCACCTTTATAATGAATAGAAATTATTTTTTCGTCTATTCCGTTTTCAATTAAGTATTGTTTTACTTCTTCAGCACGGTTTAACGATAAGTTTTTGTTGTATTTTAAATTTCCTCGACTATCAGTGTGTCCTTCAATAATAATCTCATAATCGAGATTGGAACGATCCTTTTTAAGGAATTCTTCTAACTCTGTTATTGCTTTTTTAGTTAGTTGGTGTTTCGCTGTATTAAAAAGTACAGTCGTTTTTTCGGTGGTTGTTTTTGCCTGTATAGTAAAACTAAAGCAAAGTGTGACAACCAATGTGTAAATTAGTTTTTTCATAACGATAGGTATTTTAGAATTTATAAGAACTTTATTAAAGAACAGTAAATAATGTTTTTTTATTGTTCTGGTTTATTCTTATAATTCGAAAAACTAGAAAAGATACGAGAAGAATTTAAAAAAAATAAAATTGGACAGTAATCATTGCTCCAATATAAGAAAATTGATTATTGAGGTTTGCGAAACCATAAATACCTACTCCAGAACGCTTGCCTTTTATGATTAACTGAGCTTCAAAAGGGAGCCCTATTGACCCTTCCCTTATTCGTCCACAATCAGGATCTTTTGCACCACCTTTTTTTATACAATCTGTTGTAAGGGGAACCGTAGTTTGATTTACAAAATAACTTATACCAACAGAAGCAGATGCAAAAAGACCTTCCCCTTCAGCATACAAACCATACAACAAACCCAAATTGTGCATTGTTAAATTAGATTTATCTGCCCAAGGAAACTCCGGACTATACAAATACTGCCCAGAAAATAATCCTTTTTTTATTTTAACAGACCAGTTTGTACCAAACGTACCTCCATAATTACTTGTCCCTACTCCAAAACCAACAGCAAGTCTATTTGTCTTTTCTATTTTTTGTGAATAACAAAACGCAGCTGTATTAATTAATAGAAAAAATATTATGATTTTTTTCATTAGTTACTACTTGTTCTAGTTTTATAAACTGTATAAATATAATAAACGGCTAATGCACTAAACAAATGTTTTATAGTATGTCCACTAATTACTTTAAACATTTTAAAAATTTGTGCATCATAATGTTCACACAATTTAGCCAAAGCATAAGCAATAAACATAAATATTAGCTCTTTAGTATAAAGCTTACTATTCTTATAAAAAATTAAAATTAAAGGAACCGCTACTATCGGAAAAAATTGAATAAAAGCATATAAGCGTAAATCTCCTACTCCAGTTATTTCGGTGTAGTACCAATAAATAATACTATAAACGCCTGTTAATAATAAGGCATAAAAAGCCGAAGCCCCAATCCGTCTATCAACATAATCATAAATAATTGTTCCGAATAATGAAGTAAAAACCAGCGTCATTGGTAGCCGATCAAAAATAAGAGTAAAATTTTCTGGATGATAATGGTAGTAAGCTGAACCCGCCCCTGTTAAAAACACTCCTACAAACAATACAAAAGTCATTAAAAAATAGCTCATTGTTTCTTTTCGATAGGCTTTGCGTGCTATTCTAATTCCCATAAATCCAATAATTAAAAATGGTAGATTACTGATCACATCCATAAAATGAGGTATTCCAAAAAATGCTCTACAATCAGAAAATTTATGATAAGCTAAATCTTGTGCTATAGGATCTAAAAAATACAATGCAATAGCTGTAATGATAAATACTGCTATCAACACAAAGCTTCTATAATATCTGTTTACTATGGTCATTTAGTTAAATCTTCGCTTCAATTTGTAAATACTTCGACAGGCTCAGTATGACAAATTATTGTTTAGAGTAAGTATGAATTTACTTTTTCTCCATCTCATTAATCATCTTGTAAGACATATATCCCAACAACAAAGCTACTAAAGCAATCGCACCCCACATCCATAATGTAGAAGTGATCACCTTCTTCTTTTCTTTGTATTGAATACTTGTTATATTACTAGTAGTTAATAGTTTTATATCATCTCCTATCCTATTTTTAAAATGAGCTATATCGTAACTAGGACGTCTATTTATATTCTCATTTTGAAAGACCAGCTTGTAATTCTTTTCTGATTCTAAATGAGTTACTAAATATCGATTTAACTGATAAGCCACTACCTTCACATTTTCTAATGGAGGATTATCCTCGTTATTGATTACAATGTAAAACTCCTCATATGGAAAATCGGAGAAATAAATTGTTAAATCATTATTAGAATTTAACGTAATGTAATCT
>JAJCYN010000459.1 GCA_029262915.1 Flavobacteriales bacterium | reverse complement strand
TTTTTGTGGTCAAAGGATGAAATAAAACTAGCCAATAATGAAAAACCAAAACATCCAATAAAAATAACAATAGAAAATACAGAACTCTATGAGAAACTAACCGAACTTAAAAATGAAATCAGTAATATAAAAGATCAAAGTAAAGTTGATTTCTCCTTTATGTTAAAATTCACAAATTTTTATTATCGATTAATTTTGGAGAACTCAAACCTATCAAAAGGTGTTTTTCAAGAATATTCTGACAGATTAAATTTATACTTTAAAAGTGAAAAATTTGAGGAAGAAATCAATAGTTTATTTTATGCTCAAAACACTTTTAAAAGTGATGTAATAAAAGAGTATTCAACTAGATTTTTTAAAATATTTAATTCAATATCAACTCTTATTCAAAATGATAATAAAAAATGGAAGTACATAAAAGAAAAGGCTAGAAATAATGATGAACTGCATTTAATTGTAGAAAAAAAGAGTTATGACCTTATACAAACTCAAATTTTAAACAACAAAATATATAACATAGTTTTAATTAGTGACAAAAAAATTGATAGTGAAAAAGAATATTTAGATAAATGGGAAAATGACAAAAGGAACTCAACAAAAAAGATTTATATCCTCCCTTATCTAAATAACATTGATTTATTTGACTCCATTAATAAATTAAAAGGGAATTGCGAAGTATTATCTTATAAAGATATTGATGAAATAGTGTTTGATAAATTAATTGTAAAATATCAGCAAGATGAAAAATTAAGATTAAAACACAATGACAGAGATAAGATTTTTCAAACCGAGTTTTCTTCTGAAAATAATATAAAGCGTAGAGAGTTTGATGATATTTTTAATTTTGATTTTACCAATAACGGTTCAAAAGAAAATTCTTTTGAAAATATAGACTTGCCAAGAGAAAAGGTTGTTTACAACATCACATTTACTGATAATACAACAGAAAAATTTGATTCAACAAAAGGTGTGTTTTTAATTGAAAACAAAAATCAAATAAAAACTACAATTGCTGAAGTTATAGAAGGAACAACTATTCGATTTTATCAAAACGCAAGTTCAGTCGAGTTTAAAAAAATAATGAGACTATTTGATTCTGAAAAACTTTTAGAAACATTTGATTTGTATGCTAATAGTTGGAAAAGTACATTACTTAAACTTTCAGAAAAATATAACGGAATAGAATCTCTATATAATAAATTGTTTGTGGAAGAAAAAATACATTTTAATACTTTCAAACTATATTTTAATGAGAATTCTAAAACAAGATTTCCTAGAGAGAATACATTAAAGTTAATGAAAAATTTTTGTGTAAGTTGTGAATTTAAAGACGAATTATTGGTGCAGGAATTTGACAAATTCATTGTCTATTCAAAAAAAGACCATTCAATTAGACAACAAGCAGGTAGAGTCTTAAGTGATGATTTACTTGATTACATAGCATCTAATAAAACTGATATTAGTAAATCGTTGGAAAAAATACCTAAAGGAATTTTGGAAAAAATAGTTGAAAGTATACAAGAAAAGGAAATACAGAATAAAAAAATAGTTGAAGATGAATAATTATAAAGACGAACAAAGATTAATTTTTAGAGATACAATACAGGATAACTTAATTGGTCCAGGCTCGGATGTTTTTTTATCTGACAACGAACAAGAAATAATTTCAAATTATCCATTAAGTAGGTATTATTCAGGCATTTTATTTCCTGAAAGAGAGGTTAAAAAAGATGATTCTATTGGAAAGAATGATAATACAAATGCAAATGCTGAACAATTAGATGGAAATGAAGAAGAAGTATTTAAAGACAATATTGATGATGGAAATGATATTGATGATAAAAAAGAATATGCCAAACCAAAACCAGTTGATATAACCAAAGAATATTCAGAGGCAAATCAATATTTCCCAACTAACTTTGGTTTGTCATTTTGTGTCCCTAAAGGAACCAAAAGCGTAAACATTACTTTTTCATTTGCAAAATATATTCAACTAAATCCAATTCAAGCAAAAATTGAAATTCAAAAAGATGAATATGAAAAATTCATCAATAATCCTGTAAATCCAATAAAAGATTATTTAGTTTATGAAAATGGTTATATGTTTTTTAATAAGGAAACTTTTTCAGAAAGTGGATTAACCGTTTATACATTAAAAGAACGATTTAAACAACAAGAGGAACAAAAGGAACTTTTATATTCATCTGCATACAACAAGGTTGATAAATTACTTGGTAGATTATGGAAAAGGGTAAAACAAGAACCGTTAAAAATACCATTAGAATTATCTGATAATAATGTAAATGAATCTAAAGAATTATCATTAGTTGAAGACAAAGAATCAAACAAAATAATTACTTGCTATTATAAAAAAATATACGAAACAAGTTATGGGAAATTTGTAAAAATATTAATGGCAAATAGAGAATCTCAACCTAAAAAGGAATTCTCATTTAGTAATGAAAGATTAAATCAAAAAGCATTATTTCAATGCGAAGTTTCAGTAAATGGGACTACCTTTTTACCCTATAAACAATTATTAGAATCAAACCCTTTTGATGATGAATTAAATACAATCAATTTTCAATATAGAGAAGAGTATTCATACGGGATCGGACACGGTTGTGCAGTTCAATGGGATAATGACACTAATCCAAAAGAACTTAAAACGACATTTTTACCAGAAGTTGATATAAAAAATTACAGCAATGAATTTAAAGACGATTTCCCAGAAAATTTGAAAGAAATAACTCAATTAAAAAAACTTTCAATTTGGACAGATTTAGACAAAAAAGATATTATTGAAAAATTAAAACTATTTGTAAATGAGTATCAAAAATGGATTGTAAAGCAAAAAGAAACAAAAGCAAATTCTAATTATCAAAAATCACTTGATACAATTATAGACAATCAAGAAAAAACATATAGACGATTGGTTAGCAACATTGAATATTTAAACTCTAGTGACGTTGCTTACAAATCTTTTCTAATTGCAAATACAGCAATGTATATACAAATGCTTATATCTAATAAGGAGTTATTTGGCAAAAAGGAAGTTGAGTTAAGTGATATAAATAATGATATTGATTATAACGATATTGATTTTTTCAAAGACCACACTTTTAATCCAGAGTACAGGCCTTTTCAGTTAGCATTTTTCTTATTGAACATAGAATCAACTATTGAAACAGAATCAGATGAGAGAAACAAAATTGTTGATTTATTATGGTTTCCAACAGGAGGTGGAAAAACAGAAGCATATTTAGCGTTAACAGCATATACAATTGCAAGTAGAAGAATATTGTATAAAGAAAAATCCGATGGTGTATCCGTAATTATGCGATATACATTAAGACTTTTAACTGCTCAACAATTTGAAAGAGCAACTAAATTAATTTTATCACTTGATTTTTTAAGAAAACAATTTACTGATAATGATGATTTTTATTTCGGAAATAATCAAGTTTCAATAGGGATGTGGGTTGGTGCTTCTTCTACCCCAAACTATTATAAAGATGCTTATAAAGTATATGATAACA
>JAJCYN010000458.1 GCA_029262915.1 Flavobacteriales bacterium | reverse complement strand
ACTCTTATTTACTGGAGCCAGTGCAGGCTCTACCAGTGGAGGAATGAAAATAGTTAGAATAGTACTCTTAATGAAAAATGGTTTTCTTGAATTCAAAAGAAGGTTGCATCCTAATGCCATTGTTCCAGTAAATCTTAATGGACAAGTTGTTTCCTCTAAAATCATTTATAATTTATTGGCTTTTGTTTTCTTTTACCTTTTCATGTTTGTTCTTGGGTCAATTACTATGACTTTTTTAGGGGTTGATTTTATTGAAGCAATAAGTGCTGTAGCTACATCTATTGGTAATGTAGGGCCTGGTATTGGAAAACTTGGTCCATCAGGCAATTTTTACAATTTACCTGATGCGGCTAAATGGGTGCTGGCATTTTTAATGCTTTTGGGTAGATTAGAACTGTTCACCATCGCCATCTTATTCACTCCTTATTTCTGGAAAAGAAATTAAACTTTTCACTAACTATTTTTGGTTTTAATCACTTCTTTGTTTTACTTTAGTATGCAACTAATAACCTAATAATTACGTATTGGTTTTGATTTGCAATTAACCCCACTTATGAAAAGAGCTTTACTAACTATATTAGTAATAATAACAGCAAGTCTTACTACTTTTTCTCAAGAATTTCTAGGACTTAGACAAAGTAATTTTTCTGGAATAATGGGTTCCGATTTAAACCCGGCTTCTATTGCTGATAGCAGGTTTAAATTTGATTTAGTTCTTTTTGGTGGATATGCTGGAGGCTATAACAACCATATGACTTTTAATGGTGGAAAAATGCCATTTTGGTGGATTAAATCACTTAATGATGACCATCCCGAATCTTTTGACTGGCTCAATAATGGTGATTTAGAAAAATTAGTTTCTGTAGATTCTACAGCTTCTTTTAAATCTAGAGGATTAGGTCAAATGTTTGAAATAGATAATGGGAATAAAGAAAGAGCAGCATTTTTAAATGCAGAATTCGATATTCTCAATTTTATGATTACCATCGATCGAAAAAGAGCTATAGGTTTTCAAATTAGGAGTCGTAGTATATTCAATATGGATGATGCTTCTCCAGAATTAGTTCGACTATCCACTAATGATTTTGAGTTTCCAAATGTATTTAACTTAAACATTGCAGATGAAGATTTTAATCTAGCTATGAATTCTTGGATTGAATACAATCTTAGTTATGCTCAAATTCTATCTGATAAGAATGAACACTTTTATAAAATTGGAGGAAAACTGAAATTTTTACAAGGCGTGGCCGCTGGATATCTCCACTCAAGTGATTTGAACTTTAATATTCAAAATGATACCACATCCAACTCTATTTCAGGAAACTTTGACTATGGATATTCTGAAAATTTGGGTGGTTTTATCGAACCCGATGAAAACTTAGGTGATAAAGAAGAATTCAGTGCGTCTAATGTAAGAGATTTTGCATCTAAACTCGGATTAGGAATTGATGTCGGTATTATTTACGAATGGCGACCAGATTATCAAAAATACAAATACGATATAGATGGCAAAACGGACTTGTGGATGAGAGATCAAAATAAATATAAATTAAAAATTGGTCTTGCTATTAACGATATCGGTGGAATGAAATATAATAAAGGAGGGTCTAGTAATAACTTTAATTTTAATGTAGGCGTTTTTGATTTACAAAAATTTGATAATACAAATGGCTTACGTTCATTAGATTCAATCCTGTTAAATTTTTCTGATTCTGGGTGGGTTAAATTTAATAATAATGATGACAAGCAATTTTATATGAATCTCCCAACACATCTTAATTTCGATGTAGATTATCATATTGCCAAGAACTTTTATGCTAACTTTTATACTCGAATTAATCTTGTATTTGCTAGTGATGAAAATGCTGTACATTATCCTACAAGTTTTGCACTTACTCCAAGATTTGACCATAGAAGGTGGGGCGTTTCTTTACCATTATCTTATAACGGTGTAGCAGGATTTAGAACTGGTTTAGCATTGAGAATAGGAAATTATTTTAGCATTGGTACCGGAGATTTAAAACCATTGATTGCACCCGGAAGAGATGTAAATATTAGAGGAGCAGATATTTTTGTAGCACTTAGAGCTCCCATTTTATTTAAACCACCTAAAGATAGAGATAAAGACAAGGTTTCGGATAAATTAGACGAGTGTATAGACATTCCGGGAACTTGGGATTTAAGAGGTTGTTCCGATGTTGACCATGATGGCATATTAGATCAAAATGACAGTTGTGTAACCGATTCTGGTTTAGTTAAATTTAACGGTTGCCCTGATAGAGATGGTGATGGAATTATTGACAAAGAAGATGATTGTCCTGATACACCAGGTATCCCAGAATTTAAAGGTTGTCCTGATACTGATGGGGATGGTTTAATGGATAAAGAAGATGATTGTCCTACTTTCCCTGGCCCAATAGCAAACAGAGGTTGTCCTTATAAATTATTACACACCATAGATGATATGGGCCAAATAATAGAAACCGATACTATGTTTACCCATGAAAAATATTATCGTTTTGAAAACCTCAAATCAGATAATAGCCAACTGTTTATGTTAGGTGAGGATGATAACAGTGATTTTATACGAGTTATTATGGGGAACGATACGATTACTGCCCTGCGAAACGAAAAAGGATACTATTATTATAAATATCTCCCTCCTGCTCCAGTTGTTATTGAACTAATGGAAGAAGAAGAAGAAATTTTAAAAGCTGCTTTTGATAATTTAGAATTTGAAACAGGAAAAGCCATTATCAAACAAAGTTCTTATGCGTCCTTAGAAGATTTAGCAAAATTATTGTTAAAGAAACCTGAGTGGAGAATTAAAATATCTGGTCATACTGATAGTGTTGGAAAAGCATCCAACAATTTGAAGTTATCGAAAAAAAGAGCAACATCAGTAAAAGATTTCTTAATCTTAAATGATGTTTACAAAGAAAGAATTGACGCAGAATGGTTTGGAGAAACAAAACCAATAGAAACGAATAAAACCAAAGCAGGAAGACAGAAAAATAGGAGAGTTGAAATGGAAATCCTATAGAGACAAAAAAGCGATTAAAAAATAAGTCTATTTAATCTTCTGTGGAATAATTATTTACTCGATGCTGTTTGTTTCCATTGGCAAAGAAAAATGCCATGTAATCGTTTAAAAAAAATTCCACCTTTTTAACCTTAGTGTACAATGCCTTCATAATAACGGAATATTAGTTAAGTAAATCTCTGTTAAATTTAGTTTTTTAAACAACCTAATTTACCTAAAAACAAACAAGTTATAAACACAGTAATTGTTAGTTTAGTTAAGAGTTACTAACCAATCTAAAGCCTTTTCTTTGGAATTAAACATTTTAGTTATAGAAGCCGGTTTATTGAACTTTATATAAAAATTAGCTAATAATTTTGTAGTTAAAGAACCTGTAACCAGTGCCACAGCAACATTTAAATCAGTAACTTGTTTTTCAGAAACATAAGCTCTTGCCCGTTTAGAAAATTGCCATACTTTGCTTATGTCACCCAGTACTTTCATTTTTCTACCCTGTTGAA
>JAJCYN010000457.1 GCA_029262915.1 Flavobacteriales bacterium | reverse complement strand
ACAGGTTGGTAGCAATAGCCCTTTTAGAGATCGAAGTATCAAAGAAAATTTAGACCTTTTTAATAGGATGAAAGAGGGAGAATTTGATGAAGGAACCTATGTGCTTCGTGCTAAAATTGACATGGAAGATCCCAATATGTTAATGCGGGATCCATTGATGTATCGAATTTTAAAGAAAAACCACCACCGAACAGGTGATGATTGGTGTATATACCCTATGTATGATTGGACACACGGCGAAAGCGACTATATTGAACAAGTTTCACATTCACTGTGCTCTTTAGAATTTAAACCCCACAGAAAGCTTTATAATTGGTTTAGGGACGAAGTATTTAAACACAGTGTTAAGGAATTACCCAAACCGCCAAATCAAACAGAATTTGCAAGGCTAAATCTTAGTTACACCATTATGAGTAAGCGAAAATTACTGCAATTGGTGGAACAAAATATGGTAACCGGATGGGATGACCCTAGAATGCCAACAATATCTGGATTGCGAAGACGTGGATATACCCCGTCTGCTATTAAAAAGTTTATTGAAGCTGTTGGAGTTGCCAAACGTGAAAATGTGATTGATGTGTCATTATTAGAATTTTGTATTCGGGAAGATCTTAATAAAACAGTTCCTAGGGTGATGGGAGTATTAAATCCCTTAAAGCTTGTAATTACTAATTATCCAAACGAAAAAGAAGAATGGCTACAGGCTGAAAACAACCCTGAAGACGAAAGTGCAGGATTTAGAGAAATCCCATTATCAAAAGAACTTTATATTGAAAGAGAAGATTTTAAAGAAGATGCTGGCAAGAATTATTTTCGTTTAAGCCTTAATAAAGAGGTTCGGCTTAAAAACGCCTATATCATAAAAGGAGAGTCGGTTATAAAGGATGAAGGGGGAAATATTATTGAAATTCATTGTTCTTATGATCCAGACAGTTTAAGCGGAAGCGGAACAGAGGCGAGTTTACGTAAGGTTAAAGGCACTTTACATTGGGTTTCAAAAAAACACGCCATTAAAGCGGAAGTTAGGGTATACGACAGACTTTTTATAAATGAGGCTCCAGACAGTCATAAGGATAAAAGTTTTATGGATTTTATAAACCCACATTCTTTAGATGTTTCAGAAGCATTTTTAGAACCAAGCCTTGGAAGCGCAAAAGCTGGAGACAGCTTTCAATTTCAACGACTAGGATATTTTAATGTAGACACCGATAGCACTTCAGAAAAACTAGTTTTTAATAAAACGGTGGGTTTAAGAGATTCCTGGGTAAAAAAGAAACCTGTTCAAAACCAAACCAAACAATCACCGAAAACTACAATTTCACCCATAGTAGAAATCATGAGGTTTGGAAAAAAATACACACGTTTCCCTGAAGAAAAACAAGCAAGCACCAAATCTCAAATACAAGAAATAGCTAAAAACATTTCTTATGAGGAGCTACAGCCTTTATTTGGTACAGCTGTAAAAAAAGCAGGAACCAGAATTGTGACCATGATTAGTTTAGGGGTGTTACTTGACAATGGATTAGAGGTAAATGACGAAATTAGAGACTTTGTAAATAAGGCTTTGGAAGACAGAAACGAATTGTTGGTGAAAGAGGCAAGTTTAATTTCCCTTTAGAATATATTGAATAAATGTAATCATGTATTAAAACTTTATTATAGCTAATACAAGTTCGTCACTTACCCTATCATTATCAGACTAACTCTCTAAAACGTCACATCCTCATCGCTTTTAGGAGGGCGTTTCTTTTTGTTTACAACTCCTTTTTCTTCATTTTGCTTTTTCATCTGTTCTCCAATCTGGTTGCTGGCCACAAAAGAAGTAATCATATCGTTTAACATATCACTACCAGCCTGAGGTGAATTAGGCATTAAAATTAAATTAGAATTGGTTTCTTCTCCAAGAGACTGTAAAGTATCATAATGTTGAGTTACTACTATTAAAGCCGAAGCCTCCTGAGAATTAATACCCACATTATTCAACACATCCACACTTTCTTCTAATCCGCGAGCAATTTCACGTCTTTGATCCGCAATACCTTGTCCCTGTAATCGCTTACTCTCAGCTTCAGCTCGTGCTTTCGCTACAATTTTTATTCTATCTGCTTCTGCTTCATATTCTGCTGCAACCTTTTCGCGCTCTGCCGCATTAATACGATTCATAGCCTCCTTTACCTGAACATCAGGATCTATATCGGTAACTAAAGTTTTAATGATATCATAACCATAATTTACCATAGCCTCATTCAATTCTCTTTTTACTGCGATTGCAATATTGTCTTTTCGCTCAAACACATCATCTAATTTCATTTTAGGAACCTCAGCACGAACCACATCAAAAACATAAGAAGTTATTTGATCATGAGGACTTTGCAATTTGTAAAATGCATCGTACACATTTTCATAAATAACCTGAAATTGTACCGATATCTTTAATCGCACAAACACATCATCTTTTGTTTTGGTTTCAACCATAACATCCAATTGCTGAATTTTTAAATTAATTCTACCCGAAATTCTTTGTACAATTGGTATTTTTAATTGAAGTCCAGAGTTTCTAATACTAGAAAATCTACCAAAAGTTTCAATAACGACAGCAGTTTGTTGTTTGACAATAAAGATGGCTGAAAACAAAATTAATACACTTATAACAACAATAATCGGAAGACCTATTAATATATCCATACAATTTTTATTTTTATTTAATGTTTTGTTGAAGATACAAAAATAAAGCTATTTTTACCACCACCAAACGCCCTAAATTATGAATTTTAAAACCTTTTTACTCTTTGCTTTTTTTATTGTCATTAGCCACCAATCCCACTCTCAACGGAATTATAATGAATATAATAGAATCGGAATTACCGGAGGAATCACCCTTTTTGATATAAGCACTTCAGACCTTACCACCAAACAGGGAAATGGATTTATGGCTGGATTTACAACAAGAGGGTCTTTTAGAAACGGTTTCGATTTGATATATGGAATTACTTTCTACGGAACACAAGTGGATGTTTTAGGAAAAAACAATGAAGTCCCCTTCGAAAGCAGCTATATAAATTATACCATAAGCGCTGCTCAACTTAATTTTTTAGCGAGCTATAATATTGTTAAAAACCATCTGTCCCTTGAGTTTGGACCTGTTTTAAATATTAATAGCAAACTGAAAATTAAAGACGAAAAGTTTGAAGACTATATTTTGGAAGGGTATAATTTTTTAAAAGCTAAAGACATACAAGATATTGGTCCAATAAATTTTCATTTAGCTGCCGGATTAACTGCCGGATTAGAAAGCTTTCGAGTTAGTGCTCAATATCAATATGGCGTTACCAATATGTTAAACAAGCTGAACGACAATGACTTGGAGTATTCAGATTTTAAAGGAAATAGTTCAACAATAACAATTGCACTTGTTGTCTATATTTAACCCATATAGTTAATTGCATTTTCAACTCTGGATATAGCCTCTTCTTTCCCTAAAATAGAA
>JAJCYN010000456.1 GCA_029262915.1 Flavobacteriales bacterium | reverse complement strand
CTGATTTAACTACAGGGTGTCCTTCAGATACCATCACTGTAACTGTTACCTATAATTTAAATGTTCCACCAGCTCCAATAGTACCAGACACGATTAACGTTTGTCCTACTGCAGCAAGTCCTGGACAACTTATTTTCCCTTGCCCTAGCAATTATTTACAAGGAACTTACACAGGAGTTGATTGGTATTTCTTTCCTAATGGAATTCCTCCTCCTTCAGTTTTAATTCCAACAACTTTCGTTGGACCTGATGACTGTAATTTAATCTTTAGTGGAACTTTACCTGCTCCAGGTACATACTCTATTGGAGTAACCCAAAGTAATATTTGTGGGGAGAGTGATACTACTTTTGTTGTTCTAAATATTGGTGTAAATTGTTGTGCACCACTGAATATTATCACCTCTTCATCCAGTTCAACTTGTTCTAATATTTGTGATGGAACAGCAACAGTTTCTGTTTCGGGTGGTAGTGGATCTTATTCTTATTTATGGAATGATCCTGCTACACAAAACACCCCTACTGCTACAGGTTTATGCCCAGGGTCCTATACTGTTGTTATTACTGATATAGCTACAGGGTGTACAAATGGAATTACAGTACTTGTTGGAAATAATCTTACTCCGAGTTGCTTGATCTTTTCAGGTACTTTATGCCCAGCTGATCCTCCAATACCATTGTTCTGTGCTGGAGGAGGAACATTTTCAGGGTTAGGTGTAATAGGAACTGGTCCTTATCAGTTTGATGCTTCGATAACAGGTGGAGGAACGCATACAATAACCTATACCTTCCCTAATGGATGTACTCACTTAATTCAATTAACAGTGTATCCGGTAGGTACATGCAAAAATGGAAATGTAAGAGCAGCATCCAAAAATGAAATTACTGAAGCTTATGAAGCTTCCTTTTATCCTAACCCAACAAGTGGAAAAGCTACTTTTAGATATAGGGGGCTTAAAAAAGCAAGTAAATTTGAATTAATTTCTAGTTTAGGTAAAAAGGTCTTGACTAAAGATTTATTTGATGAAAATGGAAGGCTAGAATTAGATTTAAGTTCTATAGACCCTGGTATTTATTTATACCAAGTTACATCAGATGGAATAATAATGGATAGAAAAAGAATTATTATTGCCAGATAAAATGGCCTCAAAAAACATCAATAGTGTAGTTAGCCTATGCTGTTGATGTTTCTATCTTCACGATATTTTGTATTTTTGATTCGTGAGTCCTAAAACAAAAAATCAATTGTCTTCTTGGCAACTGAAATTGCACGAAATAATTTTTGAAGCAGATACTCGTGCTGGCAAATGGTTTGATATCATTTTACTTCTAGCTATTTTACTAAGTGTTGCTACTGTGATGTTGGAAAGTGTTAATAGTATTTCAGCAATATATGGTGCAGAACTTAGACAATTAGAATGGGGATTTACCATCTTATTTACATTAGAATACGTGGCACGATTGGTCTCAATTGGTAAACCATTAAAGTACATTTTTAGTTTTTATGGTATCATTGATTTTGTTTCCATTATACCTACATATTTAGGCATATTTATTTCTGGAACACATACCCTCTCTATTATCAGAAGTATAAGATTGTTACGAGTATTTAGAATACTAAAACTGGTTCAATTTATGGGTGAAGCAACCATTTTAATAAAAGCATTAAAAGCGAGCAGGGCCAAAATTATAGTGTTTTTGTTCGCTTTATTAAGCTTAACCTTCATTTTAGGAACAATAATGTATCTAATAGAAACTCCCGAAAGTGGATTTACAAGTATTCCAAGAAGTATTTACTGGGCTATTGTAACGTTAACTACAGTAGGCTATGGCGATATTGCTCCACAAACTGTTTTGGGACAAACTTTAGCCTCTTTTATTATGATAATCGGTTATGCCATTATTGCTGTTCCTACTGGTATTGTTGGTGCAGAGCTTGCTAAAACAAAGTCAAATTCAAACACACAAGCTTGTTCAAATTGTTCGTTAGAAGGTCACGATGATGATGCTAAATACTGTAAATACTGTGGTGAAAACCTTTAATTAATTCGTCATAACCCTTACCTTTAATCAAATTAATCATTTTAGAAATTCAAAAATCCATACCTTTAACGATTACAAATCGTTAACATAAACTGAACTGGATGAAAAAATTATTACTGGTAGTAGCTATTCTTAGCTCATTTCAAGGATTTGCACAAATAAGTCATGGTGGAAGCCCTATAAGCAGTTTTAATAAAAACTTAAATGCTACAATACCTTTACACCTTACCCCTAACCTAAATATTCAGAAATATCTTGATGAAGATATTGTTACTGATCAATACAAAAATATTGCATGGAGGTTTGGAATTGAACAATTTGTTTACTTAAATCTAAGTAATTCTGGATTGTGGGAAACTTTACCAAATGGTGACAGGATATGGAGATTAGAAATAAAATCGCCCAATGCAAAAACCATTAATTTAAATTATAGTTCTTTCCAAATTCCTACTGGAGCTACTTTTTTTGTTTTTAATAAAAATCAAGTGCTCGGTTCATTTACTCAATCAAATAATAAAGCTTCCGGTGAGTTTTCTACATCTCTTCTTAAAGGAGATAATGTAATTTTAGAATATTTTGAACCAACTTCGGTACAAGGACAAGGAATTATAGAAATTTCTTCCGTTGTTCATGGCTATAGAGATTTATTCAATAAAATGAAAGCATTTGGCAATTCTGGAGCTTGTAATATTAACGCTATTTGTGACACTTCTTTATGGGGCAATGAAATTCGATCTGCAGTGATGCTATTAACTGCAGGAAACACAAGATTTTGCTCAGGAGCATTAGTCAATAATACATTACAAGATGGTACACCTTATGTTTTAACGGCTAATCATTGTGGTCCTTTGACTAATAACATTTTTATGTTTAACTATCAATCTCCAAATTGTTCAACCAACATTGATGGACCAACAATTCAAACAATTAGCGGTGCTATTCTTAGAGCGAATGATAGTCCTTCTGATTTCTTTTTAGTCGAGCTCTCTAGTGCTCCTCCTTCAAATTACAATGTATTTTATGCTGGCTGGTCAAGTGTTAACGTTCCTCCTTCAAAAGGAACTGGAATTCATTTTCCTTCTGGCGATGTAAAAAAAATATCACATGACAATGATCTTCTTATTGAATCTGGTTATTATGCTATTGGAAATGACCATTGGGAAGTTGTAGATTGGAATTCTGGAACTACTGAAGGCGGTTCTTCTGGTTCTCCTTTATTTGATCAAAACCATAGGATTGTTGGTCAATTACATGGTGGAAATGCTGCTTGTGGAAATGATGCTTTTGATTATTATGGGAAATTTTCTTTTTCATGGGAAACAAATGTAAGTACATCAAATCAATTAAAATTCTGGCTAGACCCTAGTGGATCTGGAGCTACCGTTCTTGATGGTTATGATCCAAATGGAGCACTTCTGGCAATTGATGCTGTTTTGCTAGACATATCAGGAATCAAATCTTTTATTTGTGGTGATTCTATCTCTCCTAAAATTATAATTAGAAATCATGGCTCAACTAATTTAACTTCCTTGGATGTTAATTATGAATTAGATGGCGGTGGAGTTAACACAATAA
>JAJCYN010000455.1 GCA_029262915.1 Flavobacteriales bacterium | reverse complement strand
TAGCCATGAAGCAAAAAATTGGATTGCCCCGTTACCCATTAAATATGATAAGGAACTGCCTGGATACAAAAAAATTGTAGAAATGAGTGGTGGTCATGGTGGTGAAAACCTTCCAAGAGCTCAAGCCATTAAAGATGCCACAATGGCTCATTTTATTCTCAAAAACTGGAGCAATGGAAAAAAATTCATTCATTACAATGGCACGTACCATAGTAATAATTTTGAGGGGATTGTATGGTATTTAAAACAACAAAACCCCGATCTAAATATAATGACTATTGCTTCTGTAGAGCAAGAAAAAATAGATTCTTTGGCAGAAGATAATATTGGGTTAGCCCATTTTATACTTTGTACTCCCGAATCTATGACAAAAACACATTAGTAAAAAAAAGCAGCTAACTAATAGCTGCTTTTTTCTAATTTAGTATAATGTATTATTCTACAAATATTTTAGTAGAGTATTCAGATTCATCAGTTGCTAATTTTACGATGTAAACACCTGCATCTAGATTAGATATATCAAACCTACTAGCAGAACCATTAGCAATAATACTTTCCGTAAAAACTATTTCCCCAATAACATTATAAATTGAAACCTCAGTAGTTTTTCCATTTGAAGGTAAACTAATATTTAATTCATTAGATACTGGATTAGGATAAACGGCAACATTTTCTCCAGATAAAATGTCGTTAATACCCGTAGTTGTTAAACAATACTGAACTCTCCCGTTAAAGTTTCTTGGCGAAAAAGTAACACTAAAAAATCCTCCTCCATTTCCTTCTAAAACAGATAAGTCAGCATTGGAAACTAGCGTATTACCAACAGTAGTTCCGTTAGTATAGTTCATTCCTCCACTTAATGTGGTCACATAAAAGGCATAAGTAGTACCATTGGTTAATGGTAATGAAAAATTTGCATCTATTTTTACAGCTATTCCATCGCCTTGACCAACAACAGTATTACCTCCTAAATAAATCCAACCAGCTTGACTAGTATTGTTCCCGACAAATGTTCCAGTCCTATAATATACCACAACGCTATCGGTATTATCGGTGGATACCCAAAAAGTTTCAAGTGTAATATCCGCTCCCCCAACAACAAGATCGAACATAACACCACTAGAACCATTCCCAGAAAGTAATGGAGTTGTTATCGTATCTTCACAATGAGTTTTATTGCTCGGATATTTAACCATATTCTTTTTACTCGAACTTAGAATTTCTTCTATTTCATCAGCTGTAAAAGTTTTAGTATCAGCATCAGCCTGAGCAATCATCGTAAAGCTAAACGCTAAACCTAAACTCAGTGCAATTAATTTTAAGTAATTTTTTTTCATATTAATTTGTTTTTAGAAATGAATAATTGTTAAAAATACAACATTTAGGGATACGAAAAAAAATTACTGTACTCCTAAACTTATTTAATAATTTCAAAATCAGGAAGTTCAACAATCTCCTCTTTATCTTTTATTTCTGCATCGAGATATATGGCTTCTTTTCCTGAAGGAACAGTAAATGTGGTATCTTTAGAATAGACAAATATTGTATAATTTCCCTTTCTTAAATTTTTAAATTCAAATAACCCATTTGGATCTGTTTTTACTTTGTCATCATAAAACTCATTATCTCCATATATTATGTATACATCTTCTTCTGGAGCAAAAAATGATGATAGTAATTGTGTAAAAGACGAATTATAGTCGTTAGCAAAAACGTGCCCTCTTATACTAGCTCTTCCCCCTTCTCCTTCATCTTTAGAACAAGAAAAAAAGCCTAATGCTAGCGTTAATGATATAAAAAATAATACGTTGTTTTTCATTGATCTAAAATTTAAAATATGGCAAATTTAACACGTTCTGTGAATTGAGCTGATTTAATCTCTAACACATAAGTTCCTGCTGTTAAATTATATTGTTTTTTTGTAAATGTTAAAGTAAATGTTCCTTCTTTATGAAATCGAGAGTGAGGCACTAGTTCTGCCGCTTCTTTTCCGTCAGCCGAAAATATTTTTATCGAAAGTTGTTGTTGTTCGGGTATTTCATAATTAATATTAATTATTCCCGAAGAAGGATTGGGGTAAACATTTATGTTATAATCCAACGTATTAAAATGTGCGGTAAAAACATCATTAGTAGTTACATTTTTAGTTTGAGATATATCTTTATTATTCGCTACACTAGTAAAGTTTGATTCCCAATGATTAAAGGTAAAACCGGAGTTAGGTATCGCTGTAATTGTAACCGGAACACCATCAAAATAAACTCCTGTCCAAGGTAAACTTTCTGGTATAATAGTATTAATTTTAATTACTCCAGCTCTTTTTGGTTGTACTTCTAGCGTAATATCTACTTGCTTTACCAAACTAAAATCAGTTTCTAAATGATTACGAACTATTGCTGGTCGTTGCTGTAAAAACAACAACATACTATCAATTTGTAATTTCCATGTTGGTACATCTATGCTATTTGCTACCCACAGCGTTGGGAATAATTCTATCGGTCCAGCCCAACGATTAAAATGTCTTGCCATTTCTGGTTCCAAATCAGCTTCCATTGCATCTGCAACTTGAGCAACTTTTGCAGGTAGAAAAATAGTGTTCACCAAATCAGCATAGCGATTAATAAAATAATTTCTAAACTTAAGGTTAGTTAATAACCTTTGAAGAATAATTACATGAGGGTTTATTGGTGCTGGTGCATTAATTAACGTACTCATATAATCAAAATTAACATTGGCAAAAGATCCAAATAATCCAATTCCCAAATCGGTATCCCACAATACATATTTCCATTTTCCAACAGGTTCATTTACTCTCCAAAACTTAATGTTATTACTGGTAGAATCTGAAAGCCAATCTACATTACCATAATACAATTCGGTAATGTAATAATCACTAAAGTTCTTTATATCTATACTATCGTTAGCAATTTTATTGTAATTAGAGTCTAAACTCATATCATTTGTTGCCATAAAATTGGTCATACTTAAAAACCCTAAGTTAGAGCCTTCTACTACATCTCCGCTAAATCGTAAAAAATCAATTTTTCCTTCTTCAACCTGACTATTATTAGCATAAATAAAGCGATCATCTTGCCGTTCTCTCATACCATAAACACCCCAATACTGCCCATTTAAAAACAACACACATGGTTCATAAGCCATATAATCCAGTTTTAAATCCCTCACAACACGAAGCATATAAGCATCTCTAAAATGAGTGGTATTATAGTCTATTCCCCCGTTACGAATATTAAAATTTTTAAACTTATTTCTGTATGGTTTTTCGGGAAATATTCGATAATTAATCCACTTATCATTAAAATCATCTCTGGCTAAAATTCTAAAACTTTTTTGCGGAAATGATTTTGAAAAATTACCATGAATTTTTAATCCAATGTCCATATCAAAACCTCTATTTTTATTTCTATCAAAATATTCTATATGGGCATCTTTTTCCCATCCTTGCCAAAAGTTTGCTCCTTGAAACGGATAATTTATTGAATCCGCATTGGGGCCCATAACATAAATTCCCGTAAAGTGACTCCATAAATTTTCGGGATTTGTTGTTAAAGAAATTACTGGAAGTTGTATGTTTTCGTTAATAAAATAGGTTGCTGCACTTACGCTACTAGCAATTAAATTAGGATCGGAAGGAAACACTTTAGCCTTCATTACTGAATTAGAAGTGATAGCTATAGGAGTCCCCACAATAGGCGATGTTGCAATAGGAATGCTCCCATCAATAGTATATCGAATTACTCCTGCATCAGCGGCTGTAATTTGAGTAGTCTGATTTCCATTATAAAACCCTGCATCTAAAGAAAATGAAGGTTTTGAAGCATAATCTTTAAAACATTGTGCCAAAACATTTGCAGTATCAGGAGTTGGGGTTTCAAACAAACACCACTCGGAATTTCCGTCTGTTCTTCGCCCTCTTGAATGATTCGTATGAACTTCATTCATAATGACCTCATCCAATAAGGTTCCTGAATTATTAACTAATTTAATTCTAAACGGAGAACTAGAAATATTAAAATTGGTGTGTAAGTTAGTATTTGCTGCAGGAAACGGAAAAAAGGTAACTGAGGTATCTTTTATTCCCAATAAAAAGAACGGGCGAACCGTCATATCAGATGATATTGCACTTACATTATGCACTTGAACAGCAAAAGTATTTAACCCATTTACTTTTGCTGAATTAAATATTATTGGGTCTATAAAATAAAATTCCTGACTTAAACCCTGATACTCTTGAGCTTCGTGTTCTACATAAGCTAAATCATTAAATAAAGGCGGAACTCCCTGTATCCCAACATTGTTTCTAATCAACTCTACACCGTTTAAATAAGCAACAAAACCATCATCATAATCTATTGCCATTAATGCAACAGCCATATTTGAAGTGTCTGTTAAGGTAAAACTCGACCTTATAAAACAAGAAGTTACCGGATTAGGAACAATCACAGTAGAATCATCTCCATCTCCAAAACCTAATCCTCCTTGACCAGACAACCAAGCTCCGTCATTAAATGTGGGTAAAGTCCAATTAGTAGGAGGTTGTGAGATTCCTACAAAATATTTCCAAACCAACTCTGGAAAAATAGGAACTTCCCAATGATCAAAAACCGATTTCCTATCTTTTTCTGATGCAAAAACGGTTAAATAATCTCCTGGTTGTATAAATATGGTTGGGAATTCCCATTCGACTTCACTTCCTTCAATTCTCACTAGTTTGTACCCTCCCAAATCCACTGCTGATGATCCCGCATTATAAAGTTCAATCCAATCTGGATAATCTCCGTCCTCATCAGCATAACCAGTATTTTGGGCACTAGAAATCTCATTAATAACAATTTGTCCAAACGAAAAAGTGCTAAAAAAAAGAAATATTAAAGTCAGTAATTTCATTATTATTAGCTATTAAAATTACGAATTTATTTTTACTGTAATTTTTCTAATTTTTCTTGATCTTTTTCCCAATCTTGCATTGCTTGTTCAAGCTCTTTTTTAATTCCGTCATACTCATCCATCAATTCTTGTGAATATGATTTTGGATCTAATAAAGTTTGATTCATTTCCTTAATTTTAGTCTCTAAACTTTCAATCTGTTTTTCCAATTTACTCACTTTATTTTGAGTTTTTCGGATGTCTTTATCTTTTTGTTTACGTTCTTCGTAACTCAATTTGTTATCTGAAGGTATTTTTTGTTTTTTCGCCACAACTTTCTCTTTATGTTCAAATTCCCTAATGGTAGCTGCTTTTTTAGTTTGTAAAAATTCATATACACCGCCTAAAAATTGCTTTACATTTCCATTGCTAAATTCATACATCTCTGAGGTTAATCCATCTAAAAAATCCCTATCGTGAGAAATTACGATAAGTGTACCGTCATATTCCATTAATGCCTGCTTCAACACATCTTTAGATTTAATATCTAAGTGATTGGTTGGTTCATCCAACACCAACAAATTAACAGGCTCTAGTAATAATTTACACAAAGCAACTCTGGCACGTTCTCCACCAGAAAGTACTTTGATTTTTTTATCAATCTCTTCTTCTCCAAACATAAAAGAGCCTAAAAGCATTCTAATTCTTTTACGAATTTCTCCATGAGCAGCTTCATCTATCGTTTGAAAAACAGTTTTGTTTTTATCTAATTCTTCAGCTTGGTTCTGTGCAAAATAAGCCATATCAATATTGTGACCAATTTTCAATTCTCCCTCGTGTTCTATTTCTCCCACTAAAGCTCTAATCATCGTTGTTTTTCCTTCTCCGTTTTTTCCAACGAATGCTACTTTTTTACCTCTTTCAATAAAAAAATTAGCATTACTAAATACTCTGTTATCGCCAAAAGATTTTCCAACTTCATTGGCTTCAACAGCTACTTTTCCAGAGCGTGGTGCAGGTGGAAAAGAAAAACGCATAGCAGTATTATCTTCTACTTCAATTTCAATTCTGTCTAACCTATTTAACTGTTTTATTCTACTCTGAACTTGCACCGCTTTTGTTGCCTTAGATCTAAAACGCTCAATAAATTTTTCAGTATCAGCAATCTGTTTTTGTTGATTCATATAAGCAGCTAATTGTTGTTCCCTTCGTTCTTGTCTTTGTTTTAAGTATTTCGTGTAATATGTTTTGTAATCATATATTTTACCTAAAGAAATTTCTATGGTTCTATTGGTAACACTATCTAAGAATGCTTTATCGTGAGATACTAATACCACCCCACCATGGTAAATTTTCAAAAAATCTTCTAACCATTGTATGGATTCTATATCTAAGTGATTGGTAGGCTCATCCAACAATAATGTATCAGCATTGGATAGTAAAATTTTTGCCAATTCTATTCTCATTCTCCATCCACCACTAAATTCATCTGTTAATCTTGTAAAATCTGCATTTACAAACCCTAGTCCTTTTAAAATAATTTCAATATTAGCTTCAATATTAAACCCTCCTAATAATTGTAATTTCTCATTGTAATCATTTAGATCATTAAGGAGCTCCATATAACTATCCGATTCGTAGTCCTCTCGAGTGGCTAATTGATAGTTAATTTCATCTATGCTCTCATTAATTTTATTTACTTCTTTAAATACAGATTTGGCTTCTTCCATCACCGTTTTTCCATGAATAAAATCCATATCTTGAGGTAAATAGCCTACACGATATCCTGAAGGAAAAGAAATATTTCCTCCATCCGATTCTTCTTCTCCAGCAATAATTTTTAATAGCGTAGATTTTCCAGCTCCATTCTTTCCAACTAATCCTATCCTATCACTATCATTAATAATAAACGAAATCTTATTAAATAAATAACGTTCCCCAAAATTTACCGTAAGTTCATTAATCCCAACCATTCTGCGAAATTAGTGATTTTAGTCACCAACAAATAAGGTTGAATTAAATATCTTTGCTCACATAAACGAAAAATGAAATGCCCCATCACTCTAATACCATTAGTGTAATAAAATTAAAATGCCCAAAATGCCATCAGGGAGATCTATTTTTAAATAAAAACACTTACCAATACAAAGGGTTTTTTGATATGCCAAACAATTGCTCTAAATGCAATCAAGACTTCCTAATAGAACCTGGTTTTTATTATGGAGCAATGTATTCAAGTTATGCTATAACAATTATAATTAATGTCACTGTTTTTTTAATTTTAGGTTTATTTCTTGAATACAATATTGGTTTATTTTTGACCATAGATCTTTTTGTTCTTTTAATTACCATGCCATATGTTTTTAAAGTATCAAGAGCAATTTGGCTAGCAATAATGGTAAAATATGACCCTAAAGCAATATTAAAATATGAGCAAAAAACATAATATATCTACTACTAAAACTGCTACTTATTATTCTTTAGGAGATGTAGCTTCTGCTAAAACCTTATGGTTTGTGTTGCATGGATACGGTTATTCTGCAGAACATTTTATTACTAAATTCGAACCCATTTTAAATAATGAAATTGCCATAATTGCTCCTGAAGGATTATCAAAATTTTACTTAAATGGTGTTGGGTTTGACGGAAAGGTAGGAGCATCATGGATGACCAAAGACAATCGGGAAAATGAAATAAAAGATTATGTGAATTATCTCAATCAACTTTACCAATCAATTCTAAAAGAAAACAACAACTCTAATACAAAAATTAATATTCTTGGGTTTTCTCAAGGTGGAGCAACAGCAAGTAGATGGTTGACTAATGATAAAATTTCTTGTAATAATTTCATTTTATGGGCAAGTATTTTTCCTGATGACATAAGTTTTGAAAAGTTCTCTAACGTAAATACCTATTTCCTTTATGGAGATAGTGATGAATATGTTACTAACGAAAGAATTATTCAACAAAAAGAAATATTCGCTAATTCTGGAATAGACATTAAGACAACTGTTTTTAAAGGGAAGCACGATATACCCGAAAAGGTTTTAGTGGGGCAAACTTCCATTAATAACTGGTAAGGCTTTTAAAATTTCTACTTCCTCAATCTCATTCATACATTTAAAATGTTTTTTAGGGCATTTATCATAACCCAATTTAGAACAAGGTCGACACTTTAAGTTGTTATTTTCTATAATAGTAAATTTCTCAGGGTTGTTTGGATAATAAGGATACATTCCAAAAGCAGGAACTGTATTTCCCCAAATGGATACTATTTGAACCCCTAAAGCAACACCAATGTGCATTAAACCTGTATCGTGAGTTATTAAAGTTTTACTTTGTTGAACCAAAGAAGCTGATTGATTAATAGAATATTTTCCACAAGCATTATAAATCATTTCTCCTACTTCTTTCTCAATTTTCCCTGCAACTTCATTATCTTCTTTTCCTCCTAATAAAACTATTGATTGATTGATTTTCTTACAAATAGAAATTATTTTATCCGTTGGCAATCGTTTTGTAGCGTGCTGTGCTCCTATTGCAAAAGCAATGTATTTATTCTGATGTGTTGCAGGAAGTTCTGATAAACTTACCTTATCATTTTCTTCAATAAAATAGTCTAACCCATTGTTGTCATTTTTTACTCCCAAATTATTAACGGCTTCCCTATATCG
>JAJCYN010000454.1 GCA_029262915.1 Flavobacteriales bacterium | reverse complement strand
GTTTAAGGAGTCCTGCTGTGAAAATGAGTTCGGAACAAAACCAATTAAAATAAAAAGAGATATGACTATTTTTTTTGTCAAAAATTAATTTCTTACCCAAATCTCTATTCCCTCTGGTGAACTCCACGCATAATTAAGTGTTTTATTGATAAACGGAGTTGGACCATTTTTAGGAAAAAATGCTGCAGCGTTTGGCACTTTAACTTTCCACTTAGAGGATGTTGCTTGTTCTCCAGCAATAATCATTACCGCCAACTTATGTTTATCTTCAGTATTAATTGCAATGACAGGGATTCCTTCATTAGCGAACTTTTGAGCATTATCTAATGTTGCTTGACTGGTTGCATCTCCATAATTTCTCCAAGCATCACTTTCAGAAACAAAATCATAAATGTCTGGATAGTTGATGTACTTTCCTTCTTGTTTTAAATCTTCAACACCAAAGTATTTAGAGATGGCTTTGGCTGTAAAATCCTTACAATCCATTGCATTCTCAGCATCATCCTGACATTCTTCATATTCGTCTAGTAAATGCTCAATAGATTCTTTTTCAATGGTAATAGTTACTACTTCATTTCCACCACAGCCAATAAAAATTAGTATGGATAGTGTTATAACACTTAGTACAATCTTTCTCATAATAAATTTATTTACTAATTATTTTAAATTCAGTTCTTCTATTTTTTGCTCTACCTTGTTCTGATGTATTGTCTGATAACGGTTTTGTATCACCATATCCTTTAATAGTTAATCGTGCTGCATCTATTTCTTTTTCAACTAAATAACCATATACAGATTTTGCTCTATTCTCAGATAAAATTTGATTTGATTTAGCTGATCCTACATTGTCAGTATGTCCTCCTAACTCAATTTTAACGGTTGCATTTTTAGTCAAAAAACTCACTAGTTTATCTAACTCAATTTTTGACTTTTGTTTAAGCTTATACTTATCGGTATCAAAAAACACATTCTTTAACACTACTGTTTTGTCAATTTCGATTTTGTCCATTGGCACATCTTTTCTAAATGGCTCATGTGCTGTTCCCTCTGTTAACATAAAGTTCTCAGAAAAAAACAGGTAACCATTATAAGAAGCACTTAACGCATATTCTCGATCGATGGGTAAACTAACTAGGTATTCTCCTGTAGCTTTATCTGCATAAGAAGAAACCACCACTTCGCCTGTTTTTAAATCAATTAATTGAAAATGAGCCTCAATTGGTTTTTTTGTAACCGCATCATACACCTTCCCCTTTAAGTAATTTACTTTATTTGGTTTTGCATGTTCTGGCATTTCAAATTGGTATAAATCTAAACTACCATAACCACCTTCTCTATCACTTGCAAAGTAAGCTAAGTTTCCATCCGCAGAAACCAATAAACTATTTTCGTCATTAAAGGTATTAATTGGATAACCTAAATTTACTGGAGTTGACCAAACACCTTTTTCATTTTTCTGGCTCATAAAAATGTCTAAACCTCCCATTCCTGGATGACCATTGGAAGAAAAATAAAGTGTTTTACCATCTGGATGAATAAAAACAGACTCTTCTACTCCCTTAGTGTTAATGGTTTTGCTCAACCTTACCGGGTCTGACCAAATACCCTCTTCACTCAAAACAGAACTCCAAATATCTTGTTGGCGATTTTGACCTCTTCCAATTCCTCTTACAAAATAAAGTGTTTTACCATCAGCAGAAAAAGAGGGCTGGGTTTCCCAATTTCTAGTATTAATTTTTTTTCCTAAGTTTTTAGGTCTTGTCCAATTATCACCAATATTATAAGTATAAAATAAATCACAACTGCCATACCCTTTTCTATCTCTACCATAACCATCAACCGGATTATCACAAGAAGTAAAAATTAAAAATCGCCCGTTTGCTGATAATGATGGAGCTCCTTCATTCGTCATACTGTTAATAGGTTTTACATTAACACTTTCTAGCCATGTCTTATCATAACGTTTACTTACAAAAAAGTCTTCATTAAATCCTGAGTAAGTCATTTTGCTTCTTAATCTACGAGTATAAAGTAGTGTAGAACCATCTACCGAAATAGAAGGGAAATACTCCGCCAATGGACTATTAATACTTTCTCCTAAGTTTATTGGATCAAATGGAACGGGATGTTTTAGTGCATCAATGGCAAAATTACAATCTCTTAACCCATCTTCAGCGAGTTCTTTCATCATTAAAGGGGATTCAACAAACCCTAAATAATTTTCAAAATTTTGTTTGGCTTCTTGGTACATTCCATATTTAAGCTGGATAGCTGCAGCTGAAGAATACATTTCTGGAAAAAACTTAGGATTTATCTCAATACACCTTACATAATGTTTTAATGCTTTTTTATATTGAAGCTTCTCTGTATAAACGTAAGCCAGTAGCAATTCCGCTTCAACAAAATTAGGATCTTTCTCTATAGCACTTAAAAAATTAACTTCTGCTAAGTCATTTTTACGGGCATCATAATAAGCTTTTCCTTCATTGTAAAACTTAATTGCTTTTTTATTGGTCGAAGAAACTGGTTTTTCTCTTTGTGAAAAACAATGATTGAAAGATCCAACTAAGAGAATTAGTGTTAATATTTGGTAAACTTTATTCATAGTGTACTATGGTATCTGCAAGTATTTATGAGTTTGTAAAGATATACTCCATTTTGGATTTTCCATTACATAATCAATAATCATTGGCATCACTTTTTCTCTGTTACTCCACTCTGGTTGTAAATACAATTTACAATCCTCTTCAACTTTTTCTGCGTGACTTTCTGCCCATTTCATATCATCCTTGTTATGTATAATCACTTTCAATTCGTTTGCTCTATTATAAACCTCAGCTAAAGGTGGTAAATTTTTCTTAGGAGATAAACAAATCCAATGCCAAATACCAGTTAAAGGATGTGCTCCAGAAGTTTCTAAAAACACCTCCACTCCATTATTTGCTAATTTTTGTGTGAGGTAATCTAAATTATAGATTAACGGTTCTCCTCCTGTTATAACGATTGATTTAGCTGGATAGTTTTGAATATTACTTATAATTTGTTCTATATTAGTTAATGGATGTAAATTCGGATTCCAACTTTCTTTCACATCACACCAATGACATCCTACATCACAGCCTCCAACTCTAATAAAATATGCTGGTTTCCCCGTATTAAACCCTTCTCCTTGTATGGAATAGAATTCTTCCATTATAGGTAATCTAACTCCCTTTTTGAGTAACTTTTTGTCTTCTATTGTTATATTATCTATCTCAGCTGTCATACAAGACAAAAATAAGAATATATACTACTAAGGTAGAGGATATAAACAAAAAAAGCTGCAAGAGTTTTCTTGCAGCTTTTTAATAATTAATGTTACGTTTATTGCTTAATAATTTTCTTAGTAATTCTCTCTGTTCCTTCGGTTAACACCATCATATAAATACCATTGGAATAATCTTTAATATTAATTATCCCGTTTTTAGTTGATGAGTCCTTAGCAATGGTTCTGGCATAAATAACTTTCCCATTTACATCAAACATTTCAATAGTTAATTCAGATTTGCCTGAATAGTTATAGTTATAAAGTCCATTTGATGGGTTTGGATAAATGCTAAAATTTAAATTATTCGCTAGTTCATCGACTCCCACTGGCTCAGAAACATTAATATCATCAAGTGCTAAATCGCTTCTAAACCCTCCTCCAGTAAGACCTCTAAATCGAATATTAACAACATTACCTACGTATGAGCTTAAATCTATGGTTCTTTGCAACCAGCTTGTACTTTGATGGCCGCTTAAAGGAGTCATAATATTATTTGTCCAACTTCCACTAGAATAAATATCTACTCGTAATGAACCCATATTTGAACCATTCATACTGTATGCAAAAGTTAATTGTGGGCTAATCGCGGTAGTTAAATCAATACAAGGAGAAACTAAATTAGCCGTTTGACTAGTACACCCATTTGATGCTTCTAAGTATAAATATTTCCCGACAATTGTTCCTGGATTAAAATCTGATTGTCCTGAAGAAGCTCCCGTACCAGGACCAGTGTCTGCAGAAGGTGTACCACCTCTATCAGTTCTCCAATCTATATCATCTACTGAACCATTACTCTCATTTATGAAATTGTTTGTCAATCCACATATTTCTAATTCACAATTTTGAGAGGTTCCACACAAACCAAAAGATTCGAAATCATCGTTCCATGGTAAACTTTGAACAGTTGCTCCAACATAAGTAAATTGAGAAGTTACACTATCATTAAACGAATTGCCATCACCCGACATATCAGACCAAACCAATAGTGTATTAGCTCCTATAGCGGGAGTTATCTGAGCTGTAAATACATAATTAAAAGTTGCTCCTGAATTTATATTACCAGTATGAATTTCGTTTACAGCTGTTCCTCCGTTTAATATATAATGAACAGGTATATTTGAAATTGAAGATAACCCTTCATTTTTTATAGAGATAGTCACATTAATATTACTCACCATACAATCTAAGAATTGAGCATTGTCAACAGGGTTCAGCCCAGACAACCCTGCATCAATCGCGATTGGGCAATTAAAGGTTCCCGGCATTTTTTCAATGGCAATAGCCCTCTCTCCTCTTGCATTAGTTGAACCTAAGGCTCTAACACTAAACCAATTATTTATAGTAGGGTTTGTTCCAGTCAATACAATACTGTTCGTGTTTGTTGTTGCTATTGAATCCATATATTTAGCACTTAACATACTCACTTCATAAGAAGTTGCACCAGCTACCGCATTCCAACTCATTTGTAATGAATCTGGACATACCCAGTCAATGGCTAAATTTACCGGAGTTGAAATAATAGAAAATACGGCATCAC
>JAJCYN010000453.1 GCA_029262915.1 Flavobacteriales bacterium | reverse complement strand
TTGTGATGGTGGAGCAGGTAATTTAGCAGTAAGAAAAGATTGGGCAATATCAGTTGGTGGAATGGATGAGAATTATGATAAAGGTGCCTACCGAGAGGAATCCGATTTCTGTCAGAGATACACTAGGAAATATGGTAACCTAGTATTTGCCCCTGATTGTTATTTAATTCATATAGGAAATACTTCTGGAGGAACAAGATCATGGAAAAATAGTAATGGAATAATACATGCTAAACAACATATGGTTGGGGCTTGGTATTTTATGTTTAGACAACTTCCATTGGTAGCATGGCCAGAATATTCATACTTGACAGTGAGAAGGTTTATAATACACAAGAAATTATTATTGAGATTTTATCTACTACCAAAAGCTTTATTTAGATTCTCACTAGCATTTTTCCAAGCAATATACTTATCCTTAAAAGGCCCTGTTTATATAAAAAAAATCTCTGGATATGACTAAAAATTCCAATTTCTTAAACAAACTTTTAATCTTTTCATTAATTTGGATAGTTATTGATGGAGTATTTAGAAAATGGGTTTTTCCAGGATTAAGTAATCAAATATTTGTTTTAAAATATGTATTTTTCGCTCTAACTTTTGGTCTCCATTATCTGCAAAATCGAGTAGTTAAAAAAATTAAATCGGGTTATCAATTCTTAATAGTTGTCTTCTGCTTTTGGTGCGTTTTTGAATTCTTCAATAATCAACACAATGCACCTTTTTTGGTTAGAGCTTTTGGAATAGTCATCCATATCTTTTTTATACCGTTAATTATGGTTATACCTCAATATTTTAACACTCTTACAAAAGTAGAAAAAATGATAAAAATATTGGGTTACCTTTCTATTCCCATATTTGCAATTGGTATTATTCAATACTATCTTCCTTCTGACCATATCTTGAATTATTTAGTTAATAAAAATCAAAAAATTGCTCTTGTTAGTACATTCACGAGATCTCTATCAATATTTACATTCGTAAAAATATATAATATCTATTTACTGTTCGTGCTATTAATTTTTATAAATTATATCTATTACCTCCAACATCAGAACAGAAATACCACGTTTTACGTAGTTCTATCGATATTTGGAATTCTTAACTTATTTATGACAGCTTCCCGCCTACCAATTTTTATTCTAGGAGGATTTTTGGTAATTTCTACATCATACCTTTACTTACAAATAAAATCTATAAGGAAAAACATTTTTATCATTTCATTAGCCTCTATAATAGTTGGAACCACTTTATATGCTGGCAGTGAATCTTTCAAAGAGTCTGTTGATGCATTTATCTCGCGAGTAGAACTAGTGGAGCATATAGCTGAAAAAGGTGTTAAGGGTTATAGTTACAAAGATAGAATCATCGATCGATTTCAGATTTTTAAATTCTCAGAGGAAGCTGGTTGGACTGGATTTGGAATTGGGTTAACTTATCAAGGTACAGGGAATTTCCTAACAAATATCAGACCAGAAATTCAATATGAGGAGGAAGGAGAACGAATAGTCCTAGAGCTAGGGATAATTGGAGGAATAATAGTTTTGTTATTTCGCCTAAGTATTCTGTTATATACTTTAAAAATATTCTTTAAGATTAGACACATTAATTATGCAATTCTTACTTTACCATTTGTACTTTACATAATACCTCCTACATTCTTTTTATTAAATGTAACTTTTAATTACTTTGATGGGTTTGTTTATTGGTTTTCTTTCGCAATGGTGTTAACAATGCAAAAAATATATACCGAGGATCCCATAATTAAGTAACCTAATTATGAATTTTTTAAGCTTCTATATAATTCTGCGTACTGTTTTGCAATATCCTTAGCTAAAAATCTCTTAGTATTAGTTCTTCCCTTTTCAACCAGCATTTCACGGTAGTTAGAATCATTAATAATCTTTAAAATTCCATTTTTTATTGAACTAACATTGTATGGATCTATAAGAAGTGCTCCATCGCCAGCTACCTCAGGCATGGAAAGTAAATCACTTGTTATTACAGGTCTTCCTACTATTTGAGCCTCCACTATAGGCATTCCAAAACCTTCGTATGTAGATACAAAAGCAACTATATCTGATTCTTCGTACTTCATTCTTAATTCATCGTTACTAATATTAGCCGAGTTAGAGTAGTCGATTTTCTTTTCTTTTAGTATCTCTTTTTGTTTTTGGCTAAGAACTCCAATTATTTCAAGCCGACATTTAATACCTCTTAAAGCCTCTGCTAATCTAGGAATATTTTTATTTTCTTTTGTCCCTATCTGCAAAATAACTGGGCATTCAGAATTAAATATTTTAGGAACATACTTTAATTGACCAGAGACAGGGACATAAATAACTTTGATTTTTTTTTCATATCCGGATCCAACATACTTTAAAAGTTCTTGTTTAGTCGCTTGAGAAATTGTTGTAATATACGCTGCTTTATAAACTGGTAATTGCACCCAAACCCACTGTAAAATTTTTTTCATAAAAGGGTTTGCATCATTTAAACTTCCCACATCTAACAATGTTAGAATCGTCCTTTTCCCTTTTAAAAAATTGGTTATGAAATTAATATCACCCGTAACATGATTAACCTCTGCTTGATTAAGCATAGCATCAAAAGAAATGAGCAATCTATTAAATAACCCATTACTATAATATTTAGCAATTCGGGTTTTATACTGTATATCATGGGGCAAATAGGCTCTTACTTGGTCAAATAAAATTTCTACACTAAAATTTTTTCCTGGTCTTGGTTTCCGCTGAAAAAAAACAATATTCATCTCCTACATTTTTTGCCAATTTAAATATTTTTTTTCATCTTCAATCAACATTTCGATCAATTGATCTAAATCCAAATCATAATCCCACCCCAATTCATTTATTGCCTTTGAATTATCTCCATAAATGATATCTAAATCTAAATTCCTCAATAAAGATTCCTCTATTACAACGTATTCCTCTACTGATAGGTCTAATTTTGTAAACACCTTTTTCAAAATTGATTTAAGACTAGTCACTTGTCCTGAACAAATTAAATATTCATTGAA
>JAJCYN010000452.1 GCA_029262915.1 Flavobacteriales bacterium | reverse complement strand
CTATGGGGAGTTATCAAGTTTGTTTAACAGTAACTAATGTAAATGGTTGTAATGTGAATACATTTTGTGATTCAATAACATTTACAGTTGGAATTGATGATTTTTATGCTGCAGATTATGTGAACGTTTACCCAATACCGGCGAACAAATATTTTAATGTAATTGTTCCAAACAATTATTTTGGAGGAAATGTTATCATCACAGATGTGGTTGGACAACAAATAAAATCTGTTGGTATAGAAAATCAAGAAAAGATAAAAATTTCAACAGATGGTATTGCTCCTGGTGTTTATTTTGTCTCAATAGATTATAAAGGAGAGCGTGTTTACACCAAAAGAATTGTAATAGATAAATAGGTTAATTGATTATATTTCTCTTAGCGTTATTGGTAAAACGATAACGCTTTTTTTTTGCAATTGATTCGACTATCTTTGCCAACTTAATATTGTTAGATGAAAAGAAAAGTTAGAGTAAGATTTGCACCAAGTCCAACAGGACCATTACATATTGGAGGAGTAAGAACAGCATTGTATAATTATTTATTTGCTAAAAAAAATGGGGGTGATTTTTTATTAAGAGTAGAAGACACCGACCAAACGCGTTATGTGAAAGGTGCTGAAGATTATATTGTTGAAGCTTTGCAGTGGTGTGGAATTACTCCAGATGAAGGAATTGGAGTAGGAGGAGATTTAGGGCCTTACAGACAATCAGAAAGGAAAGAACAAGGAATTTATAAGAAATATGTTGATCAGTTATTAGAGTCGGGAAATGCTTACTATGCTTTTGATACCCCAGAAGAGTTAGATGTTATGCGTGAGCGTTTAAAAGTAGAAGGAGGTCATTCACAGCAGTATGATGCAAATTCGCGTAATTCAATGAAAAATTCATTGACTTTATCTGCTGAGGAAGTTCAAGAAAAGATAAATGCTGGTGATCCTTTTGTGGTTCGTGTTAAAATTCCTTGCGATGAGGAAGTGAAATTTAAAGATATTATTAGAGGTTGGGTTACAGTTAATTCTGAGACCCTAGATGATAAAGTGTTGTTTAAATCTGACGGAATGCCAACGTATCATTTGGCTAATGTAGTGGATGACTATTTAATGAAAATTACGCATGTAATAAGAGGGGAAGAATGGCTGCCATCTGGACCTTTACACGTTTTATTGTACCGTTTTTTAGGTTGGGAAAATGAAATGCCTGAGTTTGCTCATTTGCCTTTGATTTTAAAACCTAACGGTAATGGAAAATTAAGTAAGAGAGATGGTGATGCGGGAGGCTTTCCTGTTTTTCCGATAGAATGGAAATCACCAGAAGGAGAAACTGCTTCGGGATATAGAGAAAGTGGATATTTTTCTGAAGCACATATTAATATGTTGGCTTTTTTAGGCTGGAACCCTGGGACTGAGCAAGAACTTTTTTCTTTAGAAGAATTAGTTCAAGAATTTTCGCTGGAACGTGTTGGAAAGTCAGGTGCTAAATTTGATCCAGATAAAACCAAATGGTTTAACGAACAATATTTAAGAGTAAAGTCTAATGAAGAATTAGCTGAGTTGATTAAACCATTAGCAAATAATACTGATGAGAAATTGTTAGCAGACATTTGCGGATTAATGAAAGAGAGAGTATCATTTACTAATGAAATTTTGGAAAAAGGAAAATACCTTTTTGAAGCACCAACAGAATATGATGCAAAAACAGTAAAGAAAAAATGGAAAGATGATTCACCACAAATAGTTGCCGATTTAGTTCCTGTTTTTTCTAATACAGAATTTAAAAACGAAGCGTTAGAAACAGCCTTTAAAACATACATTGAAGAAAAAGAATTAGGGTTTGGGAAAGCAATGATTGCAATTAGGTTGGCAATTACTGGAGAAGGAGGGGGTCCTTCTTTGTTTGAAATTATGGAATTAATTGGTAAAGAAGAATCAATAAAAAGATTGAACGCTGGTATTGAGAATATCAAAAAAGAAATAGAAGTTTAATGGAAGATTTGGAAGAAAAAAAATCGCTTAATTTTATTGAGCAAATAATAGAAGAGGATTTACAAAGTGATTTTTCTGCTAATAAATTAAGATTTAGATTCCCACCTGAACCAAATGGCTACTTGCACATTGGTCACGCAAAAGCATTTTGTTTGAACTTCGGATTAGGGGAAAGATATAATGCTCCAGTAAATCTTAGGTTCGATGATACCAATCCCTCTAAAGAAGAACAGGAATACGTAGACGCGATAAAGTATGATTTATCTTGGATGGGATTAGAATGGTCTGAAGAATGTTATTCGTCAGATTATTTTCAGCAATTGTACGATTGGGCTATTTTGTTAATTGAAAATGGAAAAGCGTATATTGATTCTCAGTCCTCAGAAGAGATGGCAAAACAAAAAGGAACACCAACTAAACCAGGTGTAAATAGTCCATTTAGAGATAGAGATGTAGAAGAAAACTTAGACTTGTTTAATAGAATGAAACAAGGTGAGTTTAAAGAAGGAGAACATATATTAAGAGCTAAAATTGATATGGCTCATGCCAATATGTTAATGAGAGATCCGATAATGTATAGAGTAATGTATAAATCTCACCATAGAACGGGTAATGATTGGTGTATTTACCCAATGTATGATTGGACACACGGAGAATCAGATTATATAGAGCAAATTTCTCATTCGCTTTGTTCGTTAGAATTTGAAGCACACAGGGAATTATATGATTGGTTTTTAGACCAAGTTCATGATGAAAATAAAGTAAGACCTAAACAAAGAGAGTTTTCAAGGCTAAACGTTAACTATACTGTAATGAGTAAGCGAAAGTTAATGCAGTTAGTTGAAGAAAATAGTGTAAATGGTTGGGATGATCCAAGGATGCCTACTATTTCTGGTTTAAGGAGAAGAGGTTATACACCTGCTGCAATTCGCAAGTTTATAGATGCTGCTGGAGTATCTAAAAGAGACCAAATAATTGACGTTGCATTGTTGGAGTCTTGTATACGAACAGATTTAAATAAATCAACTAACCGAATAATGGCTGTTTTAGATCCTTTGAAATTGGTAATTACTAATTATCCTGAAGGAGAAACGGAAATTGTATTGGCTGATAATAATCCTGAAGACGAAAATGC
>JAJCYN010000451.1 GCA_029262915.1 Flavobacteriales bacterium | reverse complement strand
GTTTTCATCTCCCAACTATGCAAATGCTCAAAAAGTAGATGTAAGAACAGATTTCCGTTCTACCATTTATTGGAATGGAAACCTTAAAGTTGGGAAAGATGGAACAGCTAAAGTGGAATTTTATAACAGTGATGAAGTATCTTCTTTTAGAACAACTGTAGAAGGAACAGGAGTAGGAATGGTTGGAAGAGCAGAGAAAGCATTTTTCACACAATTACCTTTTGCAATGTTTGCCAAAGTACCTAATCAAGTAGTTTTTGAAGACATTGTTTCTGTTCCGTTAACATTAAAAAATACTACAGATAAAACGATTACAGGAAACTTAACGGTTAAATCACCAAAAGGATTTAAAGTAATTAATGTTGAAACAGGGTCTCAAACAATTCCTGCAAACAGTACAAAGACTATTTATTTAGAGTACTTAGTATTAAATGAAGTAGGGGAGGACAATCTTCAAATTGCTTTCAATTCGGCTGGATTAAAAGATGCTTTTAACCAAGAAATTAAAATTGGAGCAAAAGGGTTTCCGGTTCAAATGGCATTTTCAGGACAAGAATTATCTAAAGAATATGTGGTAAGCATTAACAACTTAGTTGGTGGTTCAGTAAATGCTTCTTTAACAGCGTTTCCTAATGTGGTAAACGATTTAATGACAGGTATAGAATCTATCATTAGAGAACCGTCAGGTTGTTTCGAGCAAACCTCTATGAGTAATTATCCAAACATTATGGCATTAAACTATATGAAAACAACTGGTTTTGATGATGCTAAACTGTTGGCTAGTATTGATGGGAAATTAGATAGAGGTTACAAAAAATTAACTTCTTATGAAACCAAGGAGAAAGGATATGAGTGGTTTGGTTCATCGCCAGGACATGAAGCCTTAACAGCTTACGGATTAATGCAGTTTAACGATATGAAAGATGTTTATGCTGATGTAAGTAACAAAATGGTAGAACGTACAGCCAACTGGATTATGAGCCGTAGAGACGGTAAAGGAGGTTTTAAGAAAAATCCAAGAGCTTTAGATCAATTTGGTAGGGCAAGTGCTGAAGTAACGAATGGTTACATCGTATATGCCTTATCAGAGGCTGGATATCAAAAAGACATTAATAAGGAGTTTGAAGCAGCTTATAAAGCAGCAGTAAGTTCTAAAGATGGATATCAATTAGCAATGATGACGAATACCCTACAGAACTTTAACGATAAAAGAGCTGGTGCGGTAATGAAGCAATTGTTAGTCTTACAAAAAGCTAATGGTAGTTTTCCATCAAGTCATTCTATAACACGCTCTGGAGGGAAATCTTTAGAAATAGAAACAACTTCTATAGCAGTGTTAGCAATGTTAAATGCTACCAAGAAAGATGGTGCGGCATTAAACAGGGCAGTTGATTACTTGGTAAAATCAAGATCGGGTTATGGAGGATTCGGTTCTACCCAGGGAACGGTTTTAGCACTGAAAGCACTAAGCGAGTATGCAGCAGCCTCTAAAAAAACTGATGAAGCAGGTACACTAGAATGTTACATTGACGGTAAACTGGTAGCTTCTAAACATTACGAAGCCGGAGAGAAAGAAGCGATCGAGTTTAAAGGTTTGGAAAAATTCTTAAAAGAAGGCAAGCATAAGGTGAAAATTAGAACAAAAGGAGCAAAGTCATCTTTACCTTATACTGTGGCTATTGATTACAACACTACGTTACCAGAGAGTGCTAAGCAATGCAATGTAGATGTTGCTGCTAGCTTAAGCACCAAAAGCTGTAAAGTAGGGGAAACGGTTCGTTTAACCACTGCTATAAAAAACAAGCAAGACAAAGGAATGCCAATGACTATGGCTGTAGTTGGGATCCCTTCAGGATTGAGTGCACAACCTTGGCAGTTAAAAGAGTTGCAAGAAAAAGGAACCATAGGTTTCTATGAGATAACAGATAACTATGTGATCTTTTATTTTAGAGATATGGCTCCAAATGCTGCACATACCATTAACCTTGATTTAAAAGCTGAGGTTCCTGGTGAGTACGAAGCACCTGCATCTTCAGGATACTTATACTACACCAACGAGTACAAATGCTGGAGTAGCACAGGTAAAATTAAAATTAGAAAGTAATAATATTAACACGCGTCATTGCGAACCTTGTCATCCTGATTCCGATAGTTATCGGAATGTCGAAGGAAAAACAAGGCGAAGCAATCTTTTGAAGAGAATGAGATTACTTCCCGTTTTTGCTCACGCAAAACACTCGCAATGACGACAAAAACAAAAAAAGAAAACATGCAAAAGCAAAGCAACATATTCCATTACGCCTTAATAATGGTGTTGCTTTGCCTGCATGTTGTTAAAAAGAATGTCATCCTGATTCCGATAGCTATCGGAATGTCGAAGAATCTATTTTTTTGATGTTAGACTTTTAGTCTTGACTCTTGATATCTTAAATCTATTAAAAATGAAAAATTCAAATTACATACTAGCGTTAATTATACTAAGTATCTTTATGCTAAACACGAGTTTATCTACAATTGCACAGCAATTGGTTAATCCAAGTTTTGAGGGTGTTTCTGGTGTTGCTCGACAACCTTTTGGATGGAGTGCATATGGGCAGGCAAGTTCGCCCGATACCCAACCAGGAGCCTGGAATGTAACTACAGCACCATCTCATGGAAGCAGTTATATAAGCATGGTTTGTAGGGGTTATAGTATTTTTGATAGTTATCTGTGGGAGAGCTGTGTTCAGGGGTTAAACAACCCTTTAACAATTGGAGACACTTATCATTATAGTATAGATTTAGCAACCTCTAAACACTTTTTAGCTGACACCATTTTGTTTGATCATCCTGCTAATTTGAGAATTTGGGGAATGAACAACTTACAACAAAAGGAGCTGTTGTGGGAAAGTGGGGGAGTAAACAATACTGAATGGCAAACATTTTATTTTGAGTTGACTCCTAGTATAGCAACGGACTTTTTGATACTAGAAGCTTATTATACTGAAATGCCCAAATATTGCGGTAATGTTCTTGTAGATAACATGAAGTATTATCCTTTGGGTCATCAAAAAAAGGAGGGTCATCCTGAACTTGTCGAAGGACAAGAGCTAATTAAAGATACAGTGCCTGAATTGATAGTTGATAACAACCACGAAATACCAACCGATATTAATGGTAGGGGAATTAATAAGGAGGCCGAATGTACTTTTAGAGGAAACCAGTTAACCATTACCGTTTGGGATAACCGAACCACAGATGGAGATATAATTTCTCTTTTTATGAATGGGAAAAACATTTTAAAAGAATTTACCATTAGTAAGGACCGCTTAAAAGTACAAGTGGATGTGGAAGAAGGCATTGAATACTATTTAATCTTATATGCTCACAATTTAGGAGATATTCCTCCTAATACCGTAGCATTATATATAAGTGATGGGCAACGTAAAAAGTTTATAACGCTAACTAGCGATTTAAACGCTTGTGGGGCGGTTAAAATTAAAGTAGAAAAAGAGTTAGCAGATAATCTTTAATTCAATTTAGGAGCAGGTCTATTCCAATTCGCCATGTGCTGTACAATTCTTTCGTAGTAATTGAATACTATTTTTTATGAGTTATATAAATTTTTGTTGTCAGAAAAGCTAGTTGATATCAAGATCCACATAAATAAGATTATGATCAGAAAGTAATAGGCCATTTTGCCTTGGTCTTTCTACGGTTTGGGCATTCACCACTTTACCACCTTTACCAGCTAACCAATCAATTTTTAGAGGTACACAGCCATCCCAAGGTTGAAGCCCTTTTTCTAATTTTTTTAATAAAAAAGCAGGTACAAACTTTTTGGCTTTTTCATTATGTAGTACATCATTTACATCAAAATAAAGTGTTCCTTTTGTACGGTCGTTATAAGTTTCAAAATCAAAACCTAGTGTTAATAATTGATCAAATATGGGTTTGTCAAATTTTAGTTCTGGAGTCATGTAATGCTCTATGGCCCCCCTAAATCCAACAGTACAATATTTAGTAATGATTTGCCTCATTAATTCTACTTTGTTACGCAATTGAAAAGTGTGGCAATTAAAATCACCCCCTACTAACTGAATATCCGCTTTAGGTAAGGCAGCTATAACCGCTGCCAACTGGTCAGCTCTATCTTGGGCTGTGGAACTTAAATCAACATGAATGGCTCCCAAAGCAATGGATTTATCGCCAACTTGAATCTGTGCCACCAGTCCTTTTTTACATCCAAGTCTTTTTTCTGAACTATGAAACACTTCTTTTACAGGAGGTACAGCAACTCCTTTGCCCATTTGTATGGGATACTTAGATAAAATTGTGGTTCCGTGCAATGAAGTGGTGTTTTGCTCTTTATGGGACGTTTCTCCCAAAGCTCCTTTACCCAAAACTAAATAGGATGGAGCAAAACAATAATTCATTTCTAAAGCTTCTGCTAATTCTTTAGCCACATTTCTATTGGATGTTCTACCCATACCATTGTCGCTTTCTATGGCCAGAATAACATCAGCTTTAGCGAGTTCAGGGTCTTCATTTAAAAAAGTTATGATGTTATCCAACTCTTTACCTCGCTCTATGTTCCACAATACTACACGAATTTCGTCTTTTTGGATGGGGGTGGTAGAGATGGTATTGTCCCACTCTAAACCATCAATTACAGCATCAATTTCAGCTTTATGCTTAGTATAAAAAGGAGAATTAATAAAGTTCTTTTTCTTTTTAAACGACTTTATTTCTTCATAATGTTTATGAAGTTTGTGGGTAATATAATTTTTGCCTTTCAACTGTTTCATTTAACCAAATGGTATTGCTTGCTCAAATCTTTGCTTAGCTTTTCAAGCTATAACTTAAACCTAAAGCAATTTTAAGGAATGATTTAACTAGTAAAAATAAACAGAATCGGGAGTAAGTACAAATTTACATGAGTAAAATTGGTAGCTAAAATTTGATAGTAAAAAATGAGAGATGTTTTATTCACCACAAGTTTCTTCCCTTTCGGAAGAGACCAATGTTATGTTATTAATAAGAGTTAATTCTTCTGTGGCAACTTGATGCTTTTCACATAAAGGTACAACGTACCAATTGGTATCATCCATAATTTCTTGTACAAATGCACCTGCTAAACCAAACATCTGAGTGCATCTAATTTCAGCACAAAAAACTGCGGGTTTGTGTGTAAAATTGTTCCAATGATTTAACCAATCCCCACAGCTACAATTATCTTTTGTAATGCCATTTATATTTTTAATTTGTGTCATTATACCCATCTTTTTTTAGTGGCATATACTACAATTCCTGTTACTTTAGTAGCGCCAATTTTCTCTAAAATATTGTTTTTATGTGTTTCAACTGTTCGGGTACTTATTTCTAATTTAGTAGCAATTTCCTTATAAGAGAGTTCTTGGCAAATCAGTTTTGCAATTTCTTTTTCCCGATCAGTTAATTCCTCACCTTCATTAAATTTTGGTTCTATACTTTTCTTCTGTACTAAATCAATAATTAATTTATTAGGAAAATGCTCGTTAAAGTAAAAGTTGTTATGGTGTACTTGTGTAATGGCTTCACGCAGTTCTTCTATGGTAGTTGCTTTTAATAAATAACCTGCTGCACCATTATTAATAAATTTTTGGATAGTATATTGATCATCATATTGAGATATGATAATGGGTTTAATTTTAAACTTGTTTTTCTTTAGCCATATACATACGCCAATTCCGTCCATTTTTGGCATTTGATAATCCAAGAGTACAATGTGGTCTTGCTTTCCTTTATTCTCTGAAAGGTGGTTGATATAAGCTTCTCCATTCTCAAATTCGTTAATACAATAAACTTCTTTAAAATTTTCTAATAATTTTATTAATCCTTTTCTATAAAGAGTGTGATCATCAACTACCGATAAGCGAATTTTCATTTTACAAAATTGTAGAATATAAATGCTTCTAACAATCCGTTTTTTAACGGATTAAAAGGAATGCCATCTTGAATTAAAAAATCAGTAAAGTATTGTTGTTATAGTTATAAAGTAACACTATAATAATTAAGAAAAGATTACGTATAAACACTTAAAATAAAAGTTCGAGTAAAAACAAAACCGAGTAAAAACAAGCGTTTTTACTCGGAAAAATTTGTCACAATAATTTACACGTTATTGTGCACTAACTAAACTGCTTCACCTTTATAGATTTAGATCTATTGAGATGACTTAATACTTAGACGTATAGACCTTTTAAAATGTTACAATTTTTTTTATTTATGTTGTAGATTAATAAAAATAGAAGATATGAAGAGCAAAACAAGAAGCATTTTTAATAGTATTTTTACTTTATAATGAGTTTTAAACAACATATTTTAAAACAGATAAAACTATTTATTTTATGCTACAGCATAAGCACTCTTTTGTTACTAGGAATAGTATATGTGATGATATTGCTAAATAATATTGATAAGGAAAGTTCAATTGATATTTTGATAAAAACACTAGCATCAATTTCAAGATTTACGTTTACTTACGTAATACTTCTAATTCCTTATGTGCTATTTATTTTAGTTAGATCGTTCGTCAACGACTT
>JAJCYN010000450.1 GCA_029262915.1 Flavobacteriales bacterium | reverse complement strand
CATACCTGGAGTTGCTAACTATTATGCTTCAACTTACTATGATGGACATGATTATGCTCCAATACTAGTAAAAACCAGAGAGGGGCGTCCAATATTCATTACAGGTAATGCAGAATCTACTTTAACTAAGGGAGCCGTTAATGCAAGAATTAACTCATCAGTACTATCTTTATATGACGGGAACCGTTTAAAAAATCCTTTAGTAAATGGGAAGGATTCGGACTGGGATACAGTAGATAAATCTATTATCAAAGAGCTAAAAGCAATCAAATCTAAAAGTGGAGTTGTAAGAGTGTTAACAAACTCTCTAATTAGCCCTTCTTCTAAAAAAGCAATTGCTGATTTCCTGTCAGGGTATGAAGTAACTATAATGACAGAAGATGAATACGGAGATGCTACTATTCCATCGAATTTTTCTTTTGGTAGCGGAACTTCGTATGATGCAATTTCTTACTCAGGAATTTTAGATGCCAATAAGGAGTCATTTAACAAACAAACAATTCCAACCTATAATTTTGAAAAAGCAAAAACCATAGTAAGTGTAGGTGCTGATTTTATGGGGAATTGGTTAGATACTCAAATGTATATTAATGATTATGCTCAAACGCGTAAGCCAGATAATAAGTGGATGTCAAAACATTTTCAGTTTGAAAGTAGTATGTCACTTACTGGTTCCAATGCAGATGTAAGAACACCGGCTAAACCATCAGAATATGGGGCAATTTTAGCAGGAATATACAAAGCAATAGGAGGGAATATTAGTGTTCCAAGTTCAGCGAAAACGTATAACAAACAAATTGCTGCTGTTACAAAGGCTTTAAAGGCAACTAAAGGAGAATCAATAATCGTTTGTGGTTCAAACGATAAAAACGTACAGGTAATAGTTAATGCCATTAATAATCATTTGGGTAATTATGGTAAGACTATCGATTTAGATAAAAACTCAAATACAAAACAAGGAGTAGATAGTAAAGTTGCAGAGTTGTTAGCTGATATGAATGCGGGGAGTGTGGATGCCTTATTTATTAGTGGAGTAGATCCGGTTTTTACAATGGGAGATGACTTTAAGAAAGCTTTAGCCAAGGTAAAAACTACGATTTGTTTTGCTACAAAAATGAATGATACTGCGACTGCATGTAAATATGTTGCGGCTACAAATCATCAATTAGAATCGTGGAGTGATGCTAACCCTGTTGCAGGACATTACTCTTTAGGACAACCAACTATTTCCCCTTTATTTGATACACGTCAAGCAGAGGATTGTTTTCTAGCTTGGGCAGGAAACGATAAATCCTATGATGATTTTATTAAAGAAATTTGGGAAATGACAATTTTTCCGCAATCGGGAGCTACTTTTTTTGGTGATTTTTGGAATAGATCATTGCATGATGGTGTTATTGAATTACCGGTGGCAGCTTCCGAAATAGCTTTGTCTTTTAATGGAGATGTTGGTAAAGCGGCATCTGCAATAAATAAAATTAATGGAGGAGCAATAGAAATTGAGCTCAATCAAAATATGGCAGTTGGAGCTGGTTCTGGTGCAGATAACCCTTGGTTACAAGAAATGCCAGATCCGATTACCAAAATTACTTGGGAAAATTATGTAACTATGAATCCAGGAGAAATGGAAGAGAAAGGTTACAATACCCAATTTGGACAGCGAGAAGCAATGCAAGTTGTAAATGTTACTGTAGGAGGTAAAACTATTGAAGGGTTGCCACTTGTTCCTCAACCTGGTCAGGCTAAAGGAACGGTAGGTTTGGCCCTTGGTTATGGAAAAATTGTTGGAAATCAACCAGATCCTTCAGGGAAAAATGCTTATCCATTGGTTGCTTCAACAAAGCAAGGAGTTTCTTATTATGGGGTAGCTACCTTAACTGAAGTAGAAACAGATGAGCCTTACTATGTAGCTTGTACACAAGTACATCAAACCATTATGGGAAGAAGTGCTATTGTTAGAGAGACAACTATAGATACTTACAAGAAAGGGAATAAGGATGCTTATAACCCATCTCACACATTACAAGCTCATGAAAATGGAGAAACAGTTAACAAATTAACCAAAGAATTTAATATTTGGGGAGAAGATCAGCCCGTTGAAGATATAGGACACAGGTGGGGAATGTCTATTGATTTAAATGCTTGTACAGGTTGTAGTTCTTGTGTTACTTCTTGTATTGCAGAAAATAACGTAGCCGTTATTGGTAAGGATGAAGTAAGAAGAGCTCGTAGCATGCACTGGATGAGAATTGACAGGTATTATGCAAGTGAATTTCAAGATGTGGGTGATATAGGTGGAACGTTAGAAAAAACTAAAAAAGCAACTGATACAGGAACCACATTTGGTTATCAGGAAATGGAGAATCCAGCGGATAATCCAATGGTAATTCATCAACCAATGATGTGTCAACATTGTAACCATGCAGGTTGTGAAACTGTATGTCCAGTAGCGGCAACTACACACAGTAATGAAGGTCTGAATATGATGGCCTATAACCGTTGTATAGGAACAAGGTATTGTGCCAATAACTGTGCTTATAAAGTAAGAAGATTTAACTGGTACAATTACATGGCTTATAAGAAATTTACAGACTTTAATCCTTCTCAGGATGATTTAGGACGTATGGTGCTTAATCCTGATGTTGTTGTTCGTGCCAGAGGAGTAATGGAGAAATGTAGTATGTGTGTACAACGAATTCAAGAAGGCAAATTAGATGCTAAAAAAGCCGGAGCTAAAGTTGTTGACGGATCTATTGCAACAGCTTGTTCTTCAGTTTGCCCAACAAACGCTATTACTTTCGGAGATTTAAATGATACAGAAAGTAAGGTTAGAACAGAAATGGAACATGATAGAGCGTTTAGAGTTATAGAGGAGAAAGGACAAGAGCCAAACATCTATTATCAAACTAAGGTTAGAAATTTAACAAGTAGTAAAGCAGAAAGTAAGGGTCATCATTAATATTGATTTTAACTTTTAACATTAAATAATATTATAATGCATAAAGAAGCGGCAATAAGAGAACCATTAATTTTAGGAGACGATGTTACTTATAGCAAGATAACAGAAGATGTTTTATTTACTATTGAGCATGAGCCTACCAAATTGTGGAAAGTTTTAATGACCATAGCAACGATTACTGCTTTATGGGGCGTAGGTTGTATTTTATATTTATTAGGAACAGGAATTGGAACTTGGGGATTGAACAACACAATGGGTTGGGCCTGGGATATTACCAATTTTGTATGGTGGGTTGGAATTGGACATGCCGGGACATTAATTTCTGCAGTATTATTACTATTCCGTCAAAAATGGAGAATGGCAATTAACAGGCCGGCAGAGGCAATGACAATATTTGCTGTTTTTATGGCAGGAACTTTCCCGATGATACACATGGGTAGAATTTGGATGGCTTATTGGGTATTTCCATTACCAAATCAATTTGGTTCTTTATGGGTAAACTTTAACTCTCCGTTGTTATGGGATGTATTTGCGATTAGTACATATTTATCGGTTTCATTGGTGTTCTGGTATATTGGTTTAATTCCAGATTTTGCTACCATTAGAGATAGAGCTAGCCGACCAGTACAAAAATTAATGTATAGTTTATTAAGTTTTGGTTGGACAGGAAATGCAAAAGCTTGGCAACGTTTTGAAGAAGTTTCTTTAGTCTTGGCTGGATTAGCTACACCTTTAGTATTCTCAGTACATTCTATTGTATCAATGGATTTTGCTACATCAATAGTACCCGGTTGGCACAGTACAATATTTCCTCCCTATTTTGTCGCTGGAGCAGTATTCTCTGGATTTGCAATGGTTCAGACTTTAATGCTGATTGCTAGAAAAGCGATGCGTTTAGAATACATTATAACAGTTAAGCACATCGAGTATATGAATATTGTTATTATTGTAACTGGTGGTATTGTTGGGGTTGCGTATTCTACAGAGTTTTTTATTGGATGGTACACTGGTGTACAATATGAAAGTTATGTTTATATGTCAGCCGGAGCTGCAACAGGTAAATATGCTTGGGCATTTTGGTCACTTATATTTTGCAATTTTATAACACCAGCATTTTTGTGGTTTAAAAAAGTGAGAACAAATTTAGCGTTAACATTTATAATTGCCCTTATTATTAATATAGGAATGTGGTTTGAACGATTTGATATTATCGTAACGTGTTTAGCCCGAGATTACTTACCTTCTACTTGGAGAATGTTCTTCCCAACATGGGTAGACTTAGGAGTGTATATTGGAACATTAGGTATCTTCTCAGTATTTTATTTATTGTTCTTAAAGTACTTTCCAGTATTAGCATTAAATGAAGTTAAAACGATTTTAAAATCGTCAGGAGAAAGATATAAGAATATGAGTGATGAAGAATTTAAAAAGCTTCACCCAGTATTTAAAAAAGATATAAAATAAGATAGAATTATGTCAGATAAAGCAATGTATGCAATTTATGATGATGATTATGTGCTTTTAGAAAGCGCTAAGCATTTAGTTGCAAAAGGAATTCATATAAGAGATGTTTTTTCTCCGTTTCCAATACATGGTTTAGATCCAGTTATTGGTTTAAAAACTACACGATTGGCTATCACGGCTTTCATTTATGGAATGATAGGAGTTTCTTTAGCTATTACTGGAATGTGGTATTTTATGATTCAAGATTGGCCACTAAACATAGGAGGGAAACCCAATTTTTCAATATTGACAAACATACCTTCATTTGTTCCTGTAATTTTTGAATTTGGCGTTTTATGTGCTGCACACGGTATGGCAATAACTTTTATGTTAAGAAATTGGACGTTACCTGGTTTTAAAGGAAAAAATCCATATCCAAGAACTACAGATGATAGATTTGTAATGGAAATTCATGCTGCCGATTCTGAACTGAGTGAAGATGAGATTAAAGCTTTAATTAATGAAACGTGTGTTTTAGAAATTGACGAAAAATAATTTAATACAGATGAAAAGAAAGTATTTAAATAAGATATCGAAGTTAGCCATAGTTCTTACAATTGCTTCTTTTACTTCTTGTAAAGAAGAAGGTGGTATGGCTCCAGAATATATGCCAGATATGTATCGTTCTCCATCCATGGAAACTTATGTGGATTATGGTGAACTTAGAGGGAAACAAGGAAATGATTCCATTAGAAATAGTATGACTGCAAGACAACCGGTGGAAGGAACTATTCCAAGAGGTTTTCAGCCCTACCCTTACGATAATAATTTTGATGGTTATGAATTGGCTGGTCAAAATTTGAAAAATCCATTACCATTTACTGATGAAGTGCTTGATGAGGGAGAAGAATTGTATGGAATGTTCTGTGTGCATTGTCATGGAGAGACAGGACAAGGAGATGGTTCATTAGTTCAACGAGAAAAGTTTCCACCGTTGCCAGTAAAGTTTGCTGAAGGATTGGATATTTCTGCGGGAAAAATGTTTCATACAATTACTTATGGAAAAGGATTAATGGGGCCCCACGCATCTCAACTTACTCAAGAAGAGAGATGGAAACTTATTCATTATATAAGAATAGGATTTATGTATGAAGAGCCGGAAGAAATTGAGGATTTAGAAGAAATAACTGAAGAAGTAGTTGCCGCTGAAGTTGTGGAAGAAGTAGTTGAGGAAAACGAACATTAAAATATAAAGAAAAAACATTCTAATAAAATGGAATATACAGTATCAAATAAAGCAAAAATAACCACAGTTGTACTAATTGTAGTTGGAATAGTAGCGTTGTTAGCGGGAGTCTTTACGGATCATCACCATGTTGATAAGCGTATATGGGCTAATTTATTAGTAAATGGATATTTCTTTTTTACCATCTCGTTGGCTGCGGTTTTCTTTCTTTCTATTCAGTATGCTGCAGAAATGGCATGGGGAGTTACTACTCAACGAGTTTTTCAGGCCATTATGAGCTTTATGCCGATTGGAGCAGTAGTCCTTTTGGTAGTTTTAATTGCAAGTTCATTGGGTTACACACACTTGTATCATTGGATGGCAGAAGGAATTACAGATCCAACTAGCCACCATTATGATGAAATTATTGCTGGTAAATCGGGGTATTTAAATATGCCATTTTATTGGATAAGAACAATAGTGTTTCTTGGCGTTTGGATGTTTTTTGCGAATTGGTTTAGAAAAAACTCTTTAAAAGAAGATGGTCTGGACTTATCTCAAATTAGTGATGGTGTTTCACCAAACTATAAAAAAGCAATAAAGATGTCAGTATTGTTTATTGTATTTTTTGCTTACTCTTCAGTAGCTTCTGCTTGGGATTGGATAATGTCTATAGATGTGCATTGGTTTAGTACTTTGTTTGGATGGTATACGTTCTCTGGAATGTGGATATCGTGTATGATTATAGCGGTTGTGTTGGTTATGTATCTTAAACGTAACAATTCGTTAAATGAAGTAAACGATAGCCATATACATGATTTAGTTAAATGGATGTTTGCTATTAGTATGTTGTGGTCGTATTTGTGGTTCGCACAGTTTATGTTAATCTGGTACGCTAATATTCCTGAAGAAACTATTTATTACATTACAAGGTTTGAAGATTACAAATTGCTTTATGTAGGAACATTTTTTGTGAATTTCCTTTTACCATTTTTTGTGCTAATGTCAAGAGATGCAAAGAGAAATGCAATATTTGTTATACCAATTGCACTCATTGTTTTCTTTGCACATTTCATTGATGTATTGGTGATGGTTTTACCAGGAACTATGAATGAACATGGGCATCTTGGATTAGTAGAAATAGGAATGTTTTTTATGTTTTTAGGAGTATTTATTTTTATGGTATTAAGAGCTTTATCA
>JAJCYN010000449.1 GCA_029262915.1 Flavobacteriales bacterium | reverse complement strand
TTGTGAACAACGGCTGGATCAAACTGATCAAATGTAGTTTCTCTTAGAACGTCTAGTATTTGTTCTCTTTCTTTGACTAAGGTCTTTTCAAAATTTTTACTCACAGTAGATGGGTTTAATTTTTTTCTAAAATATAAAAATGATTACTAGGTTTTAGCTCTAAGGTTAAATAATCATGCATAATTACTTCTTTTTTCAGAATGGAAAACCCCATTCGATGTATTTTATCCTCAAAATCCGTATGATCTAATGGAAAGTTAAAGAAGTGATCGAATTGAGGAATGTCAGTAGCTGTGGTTAAAAATACCTTTCCTCCATGCCTTAATGAGTTGTAACTAATCTTTAATAAATCATAAGGGTTGTCTACATGTTCCAAAAGTTCAATCATGTAGATAGTGTTATAAAAATCTTGTTGTTGCCCAGTATACAATTCCTTGTTTATTTTGATATCAGAAAATTCAGAGAAAAGAAATTTGTTAGCAGATAAATCATAAGTATCTACATTGTTTATGTTATTCCTAGTAAGAGAAAGTTCAAGTCCTGGACCTAACCCAATAAAAAGAGCATTTCCGGTATTAGTAGGATTATTATCATAAAGTAACTGCATGATTTTAAATCGGTGAGGAGCAAATAAAACGGACAATAACAATACAATGTCATATTCTTCTCTAGTGATAGAATAATCATTTAACCCGTTCTCAATAGGGTAGTTGTTGGTTTTAATGAACTGTTTACAATGTTTATTGTATAGTCTTATAAAGTTGGAATAATATTCATCCACTATTTCAACAGAAATGCCATTGTGATCCACATATTTTTTTAAATATGATTTGACCTTACCATATAGTTCACTCTCTCTTATTTCAAGAGGGAGGTTCTCAAAAAGGACCAGAAGTAATCGATTCCCTTCTAATAGAGTAGAAAAGAATGTGTTGTCTGTATTGGTATTACTATCCATTAACCTTTTCTTTGGTGTTGATGTGGTTTGGTTTAGATTGATAGTTATCTACATCCAGCATCCAAAAAGAGTCTTGAGATTCGAATCCTAAATTTTGATAATGATCTTTTACCATTTCATTTTTTGGAGTGACAACATATTCCCCTTTTAATGATTTGAAACCATTTTTTTTCGCAGATTTTATAATTGAATTTAACACAAAATTCTCCATGCCCCTCTTTAATACTCTGCAGCTCATAAACCAAGTATCAATAAACAATTCATCTTTATTCTCAGCTTTTAGTATGATCACACATATCAATCCGTTATCACCAAATTTATCTTCAAGAGAGAAAACAAAAGAAAAATGATTTTCAGAATTAGCAATCAATTCAATTTCTTGTTCAGTATAGCGAACCGTTCTTAAGTTAAATTGATTTGACCGTTGAGATAATTGTGCAACTCTAGGAATATTAAACTTGTTAAAAGGATTAATATAGGAAAGCATATCTAGACTCTTTAAAAAATCATCTTCATTAGCAATGTTCTTTTTTAGACTTGCTCGTTCCGCATCAATTTGATAGAGTTTAGTTCTTTTTGCGTCCTCATTAGAGTATGATGTTGTTTCAAAAAGATTAAGTTCATACAAAAATTCCAAATAATTGGCTGGATCTTCAGGCAATTCTGGAACACATATTTCAGGTATATGTTCTCTTACAATATTTCTTTCAAAAGGATTATCATCTAAAAAAACCATAGAATCGAAACCAATGTTGAGCACTTCTTGTATTTGTCTGATGTTGTCTGCTTTGTTATCCCAATTGGCCATAAAAACAGAAATATCATCTAAACGTAACACCATGTCTGGATGTTTTTCAAAAGGTTCTTTGGCTACTGATTCTGTATTTTTACTACAGACAGCAATGATTATACCTCTGTTTTTAAGTTTTTTTACCCAATGCTGAAATTCAGTAAAGGCTTTCCCTATTCCTAAACTACTCAATTGAATATTTTCTATCCCATCATCGCCAATAATTCCTCCCCAAGTGGTATTGTCCAAATCAATGATCAGACATTTTTTAAACTTACCTTGTAATGAGTTGATGAGATTAACAGTTTTTAGAGCGATAGATGGAATTACATCAATACTTAAAACCATATCTGTACTGATATATATTGATGGTTGAAAGAAATTTAATTTTCCAACAATGTTTTGAATGGACGAAATATCACACAAATAAAAATCAGGCTTGCTGGAAGCGTATTCCATTAAACTAAAATTTAATTTACGTAGCTGAAATAAAAAGGATGATTCAGTTTTATTGGCAAAGTTTCCAAAAACGGCATCATCGATTTCGGTATAATTATAAAAAATAACCTTGGCTGTAGATTTTTCTGAAATGGAAGAATAAATTGAGTCAATTGATTCTATTTCATTTTGAGCAAATGTACTATGCTGTTCATTCTTTATTTTATTGTACTTTCCAAGCAACTTGTGTGATGATTGAAAGATTATAATTAGTTCAGGATCAAAGCTGTAAAGTTCAGATGATGGATCTAAAGTCTGACGTTCTATTTGATTAAAATCGGCCTCCCAAACATCGAAATTAACACCAAAGTCATACCCTATACCTCTAATACCTTGAGTGAGAAACTGGGTAGCCGTGTCACCAAGTATTCCAACTTTAATGGTTTTAAGTCCAGAAAAATCTTTTTTCAAATTCTTCTTTAACTGTAAAAGGTTCTTATTGTGTATTATATTCAAGGATATAAAAATAAAGAGGTTAAATTATTCTTCTTCCAATATGGCTTTCATTAAGGGCATTATTTGGTTATACCCTAATTCGGATAAATGAACTCCATCTTTTGTATAAGAAGAATCGATCATTCCCGTTTCATCTCTTAAAGCAGTATGTGCATCAATATAATTAATGCCAAAAGTGTCAGTGAAATTTTTGAGGGTTACATTAAGGGTATTAATCATTTCATTATTGAGGTATAAAGGTTCTTCAGGATCCCTCATTTCTGGACGAACTGGAAAAAGACTAATAACATATATTTTGGATAGAGGTGATTTTGCTTTTATTTCATATAGAATTCGGTGGAAGTTTTCCATTATAAATTCATGAGGAGCGTCT
>JAJCYN010000448.1 GCA_029262915.1 Flavobacteriales bacterium | reverse complement strand
ATTCCAGATAATCTTCCTCTACCACCAGCATCTACATTAATTAAAGATTGGCCAATCATAGCACAACCTCCCATTCCTCCGAATAATCCATTTAAAATGTTGGCACCACCTTGAGCTACACATTCTCTGTTTCCACTTCCTCTAGTATCTGTTAGTTCGTCAATCAAGTTCAATGTCATTAATGATTCTATTAAGCCGACCGCAGCTAACAGAAATGCAGTAGAAATAATTAAACTCCAATGTCCTTCTAAGGTATTAATTAGATTAAAAATTTGAAATTGAAATGTTGGTAAAGAGCCTTGTAAACCTTCTCCACCACCATCGGTAATAAATGAACCAACTGTGGATATATTAATTTTTCCAAATATGGTAATACAAGCAACAAGAATAATAGCTGTAAGTGCAGCAGGAATTTTTTTTGTGATTTTGGGTAATCCAAACATAATGCCCATAGTAAGAAGAACTAAACCAAGCATTATAAATAAGTCATTTCCTTGTAACCATTCTGTTCCATCAGCAGTAACATTTTTAAACAAACCTAATTGGGAAATAAAAATTACAATGGCTAATCCATTTACAAACCCCATCATAACAGGGTGGGGGATCAACCTTACAAATTTTCCTAATCTAAAAAAACCTGCTCAAATTTGTATTGTCCCAACAAAAAGAAGGGTAATAAATCACCATTGTAACCCAAGATTTTCAACAGGATTTGCCAAAGTTAAACCAACTTCATTCCCTTGCTGAATCATATGCACCATAACCACAGCCATTGCACCTGTAGCTCCAGATATCATTCCTGGTCTACCACCGAAAATAGCAGTAACAATTCCCATCATAAAAGCACCGTACAGACCAACTAAAGGATCAATACCAGCCACAAAAGAAAAAGCAACAGCCTCAGGTACTAATGCTAAAGCAACGGTTAATCCAGATAAAATATCATTTTTAGGGTTGTGTGTGAAGTTTAAAATTAGTTTTCTCATTGCCTATTTTAGCTTAAAAAAGCGGCAAAGATAACTTTTTAGTTGAGAGAGGGTATCATTATTTCTATTACATTTGCAAACTCAAAAAATAAAGCAATGATAGCAGCACATAATGTTTCGTTACAATACGGAAAAAGAGTATTATTTGATGAAGTAAACATAAAATTTACCCAAGGTAACTGTTATGGAGTAATAGGAGCAAATGGTGCTGGAAAATCTACTTTCCTAAATATTTTAGCAGGAGAGCTTTCTCCAAATTCAGGTAGTGTATCTATTGAACCTGGTAAACGAATGGCTGTATTAAGTCAAGATCACTTTAAGTTTAATGAAGAAACAGTACTGAACACTGTAATGATGGGACACACAGATATGTGGGAAGTAATGCAGGAAAAGGATGCTATTTATGCTAAGCCAGATTTTTCTGATGCAGATGGGATTAAAGCATCTGAATTAGAAGAACAATTTGCAGAAATGGACGGTTGGAATGCTGAATCAGATGCTGCCACAATGTTAAGTGGTTTAGGTATTAAAGAGGAATTTCATTCTTATTTAATGAAAGATATCAGTGGTAATCAAAAAGTAAGAGTGTTATTAGCTCAAGCCATATTTGGTAATCCTGATATTTTGATATTAGATGAGCCGACTAATGATTTAGATATCAATACGATAAATTGGTTAGAGCAATTTTTATGTGATTTTAAAAATACAGTGATAGTGGTTTCTCACGACAGGCACTTTTTAGATGCTGTTTGTACACACATTGCGGATATCGATTTTGGAAAAATAAATGCTTTTTCTGGTAATTATACTTTTTGGTATCAATCTAGTCAATTGGCGTTAAGACAAAAGCAATCTGCCAATAAAAAAGCAGAAGATAAAAAGAAAGAGCTACAAGATTTTATAGCTCGTTTTAGTGCTAATGCTTCTAAATCTAAACAAGCAACTGGAAGAAAGAAAATGTTAGAGAAGTTAAATTTTGAAGAAATTAAAGCTTCTACAAGAAGATATCCGGCTATTATTTTTGTTCAGCAACGAGAAGCTGGAGATCAAATTTTACACACAACTAACTTAACTAAAGAGGGGCTTTTTAAAGATTTAGATTTGAATGTAAGAAAAGGAGATAAAATAGCTTTTGTAAGTAAAAATGGAAATGCGATAACGTCTTTATTTCAAATATTAGAAAATGAAATTAGTGCAGATGCTGGCGATTTTAAATACGGACAAACTATTTCTACTGCTTATTTGCCTAACGAAAACGAAAAGTTTTTTGATGGAAATGATAACTTAATTGATTGGCTAAGACAGTTTTCTGATGATGAAAAAGATGAAGTATTTATAAGAGGTTTCTTAGGAAAGATGCTCTTCTCAGGTGAAGAAGTATTTAAAAAATCTGATGTATTATCAGGTGGTGAAAAAGTACGATGTATGATTTCTAAAATGATGTTGGCTGAAGGGAATTTGTTAATGTTAGATGAACCAACAAACCATCTTGATTTAGAATCTATTACAGCTTTTAATAATGCATTAAAAGATTTTAAAGGAACCGTTTTATTTACTTCTCACGATCATGAATTTGTAAATACAGTTGCCAATAGAATAGTAGAGTTAACTCCAAATGGTTGTATTGATAAAGAAATGACTTACGATGAGTATTTAACTAGTGCTAAAGTAAGTGAACAGAAAGAAAAATTATATGCTTAAGTATAAATTATTTAGAAAAGTATTCTCTAAGTTCTTTATGCATTAGTTTTTTTGGTTCTGTTATAATGTAGCCACCTTCATCTTTTTTTCCTGTATCGAAATTGATGGTAATCGTTTTGTCATAATCATTAGTAGAAATGCTAGGAACCCATTTTGTTAAGAATTTTTTATTTTTCAAATCATATATAGCTTCTTTTTCTGGACCTAGACTTCTATCATAGTAATCTCTTCTATAGCTATTTTCTCCTTTTGGATACTGTCCAATAATTACTAACCCGTT
>JAJCYN010000447.1 GCA_029262915.1 Flavobacteriales bacterium | reverse complement strand
CGAATATAAATGGTGAAGAAAGAGCGTTTGTAATGGCGGGTCAATATGAAAAGGTATTTCCGATGAATATTTATCCTGTACATCTAGTAAAATCAATGCTTGTTAAAGACATTGATTTGATGGAGAATTTGGGAGTTTATGAAGTTGCACCAGAAGATTTTGCATTATGTGAGTACGGATGTACCTCAAAAATAGAAACACAAAAAATTGTAAGAGAAGCGTTAGATTTAGTAAGAAAAGAAACTAGTTAATTAGCCAATTAACTAATTAGATAATTATTCAATTGATTAGAATGAAAGCATTAGAAAAATTTATGCAAAAAGTAAAACCCAAGAGTGATGGGAAGTTTCCTATAGCTCACGCTATTTGGGATGGAACCTATACCTTTTTATTTGTTCCTGGGCATACTAACAAAAATGGTGTACACATTAGAGATAGTGTAGATTTAAAGAGAACGATGATTATCGTAGTGATGGCTTTAGTTCCAGCATTATTATTTGGAATGTACAATGTTGGGCACCAACATTTTTTAGCAGTTGGAGATTGTTTAGTTGGAGATCACGTTTGCAATTTATTTTGGGATAAATTTATATTTGGAGCTTTAAAAGTATTGCCATTAGTAATAATCTCTTATGCTGTTGGATTAGGAGTTGAATTTATATTTGCTGCGATCAATAAACATCCGATTCAAGAGGGTTTCTTGGTTTCAGGAATGTTAATTCCGCTAATTGTTCCTGTAGATATCCCGTGGGCGATGTTAGCTGTTGCAGTTGTTTTCGCTGTCGTTATTGGTAAAGAAATATTTGGAGGAACTGGAATGAATGTCTTAAATGTAGCCTTAGTTACAAGGGCATTTTTATTCTTTGCATATCCAACAAAAATGTCTGGAGATAAAGTTTGGATTAATACAAGTTTAGAAGAAGGAGAAACTTTAGTAGATGGATTTTCGGGAGCAACCCCTTTATCCAATGCAATAGAAGGTGGGGTAGATGCCATTCCTTCAATAATGGAATCAATTATTGGATTTATTCCTGGTTCAGTTGGAGAAACTTCTGTTGTAGCTATTGGTTTAGGAGCATTGTTATTATTGTTTACAGGTATCGCTAGTTGGAGAATAATGTTATCAACTTTTGTTGGAGGTTATTTAATGGGAATGATATTTAATGCAGTTGGAGGAAGTCCATTTTTAGATGTTCCTGCATTACACCAATTAATGCTTGGTGGTTTTGCATTTGGAGCTATATTTATGGCAACAGATCCTGTTACAGGAACCCAAACCAATACAGGAAAATGGATTTATGGTTTATTCATAGGGTTCATTGCGATATTGATTAGAGTAGCAAATCCAGCATATCCGGAAGGAGTAATGCTAGCGATATTATTAGGTAATGTGTTTGCACCATTAATTGACCATATGGTAATTAGTTCAAACATTAAGAAAAGATTAAAACGAGTTAAAACAGCATAATTATGGCTTTAGATAAAGATAGTAACGTATACACAATTATTTTTGCCACTATTATGGTAATAATAGTTGGTGGTTTATTGGCTTTTGTATCAATGAGTTTAAAACCAATGCAACAAGCAAATGTTAAAAATGAAAAAATGCAAAACATTTTGCAATCAATTGGTATTGCCGAAACTGATGGGGTAACCAGAGAAGAGGCAGGAGCAAAATTTAATGAGTTTATTACTAGAAGAGTAACTATTAATTATAGTGGAGAAATAATTAGTGATAAAACTGCTGCAGATGCAATAGATCCATTAGATAAACTAGATGCCTTTAACATTGATTTAAGAAAAGAATATTCAAGATATGTTAAGCCTATAATGAGCAAAAATAAAGGTGATGATGAGAAAATTAAAGAAGCATTAAAGCAATCAGCAGATATTCATTTCCCAATTTTTGTGTGCGAACATGGTGGAACAAAATATTTTATTGTTTCTACTAGTGGTAAGGGGTTATGGGATGATATTTGGAGCTATTTATGTATAAAAACGGATGGTATCACAATCAATGGGACTGTGTTTGCCCATAAGTTAGAAACAGCAGGTTTAGGGTCGAAGATTAATGAAAAATGGTTTCAAGACCAATTTATTGGAAAAACAATGGAAGAAAATAGTGCTTTTACTCCAATAAAAGTATTAAAACCTGGTAAAGATTTAAATAATCATCAAGTGGATGGAATTAGTGGTGCAACTTTTACAGGAGTTGGAGTAAATGAAATGTTAGCAAGAAATTTAGCAGTTTATTATAACTTTTTTAAAAATAACCCAGAGTTTACTAAATAAGATATTTTTTAAGATAGAGCTATGAGCGAAGAAAAAAAATCAGAACCATTATTCTCTAAAAAGAATATACAGTTAATTAAGAATCCGCTGAACCAAATTAATCCGGTAACCATTCAAGTATTGGGAATTTGTTCTGCGTTAGCTGTAACAGTACAAATGGATAATGCAATTGTAATGTCTATTGCTGTAATGGCAGTTTTAGTTATAGGAAATGTATTGGTTTCATTGATGCGTAACATCATTCCTGGACGTATTAGAATTATTGTACAATTAGTAATTGTAGCTTTTTTAGTGATTTGTGTCGATCAAATATTGAAGGCTTATGTATATGATGTCTCTAAGTCACTTTCTGTATTTGTTGGGTTAATTATTACTAACTGTATTATTATGGGGCGGCTTGAAGCTTTCGCTTTAGGAAACAAACCTTGGGCATCTATTTTAGATGGAGTAGGAAATGGATTTGGATATGGGTTAGTGCTTGTTGTTGTTGCATTCTTTAAAGAGGTTTTTGGATCAGGAACATTAACCATACCTGGCTTTGAGAAGTTTGAAATATTTGGAAATGCAACCGACCTGACTGGTTTATATGCAATGGATTATATGAATAATGGTTTAATGTTGTTGCCACCATCATCATTATTTATAGTCGGGATATACATATGGGTACAAAAAGCGAGAAACCCAGAATTAATAGGAGAATAAATTAATTAGATAATAAAAAAGCTAATGAGCAAATGGAGTAATTAAAGAATTATCACATTATCTCATTATCAAATTAACAAAGACATGGAATACATTAACATATTTATTAAAAGTGCATTTATTGACAATATGGTTTTCACTTTCTTTTTCGGGATGTGTTCATATTTAGCCGTATCAAAAACGGTAAAAACGGCAACAGGTTTGGGAGCAGCCGTAATTTTTGTACTACTGATTACGGTTCCAGTAAACTATTTGTTGGAAACATATGTGCTTAAGGAAGGTGCTTTAGCTTGGTTAGGTGACGATTATGCATCTATGGACTTAAGTTTTTTAAGTTTTATTATGTTTATTGCAGTAATTGCATCAATTGTACAATTGGTTGAGATGTTGGTAGAAAAGTTTTCTCCAGCATTATATGGTGCTTTAGGTATATTCTTGCCCTTAATTGCTGTAAATTGTGCAATACTTGGAGCCTCATTGTTTATGCAGCAAAAGCAATTTGCTAACATTGGACAAGCTACTGTTTATGGATTAGGTTCTGGATTTGGATGGTTTTTGGCAATTGTGTTAATTGCTGCTATTAGAGAAAAAATTAAATATTCGCATATTCCTGGTCCTTTAAAAGGAGTAGGTATGGCATTTATTCTTACTGGTCTTATGGGATTAGCTTTCTTAGGATTTTTAGGATTTGAACTTTAATTAATTTAAGATTTTAAAAGATGGATTTTAGTGTAATAATAATAACGATAATTGTATTTTTCGTAGTAGTGTTAGCTTTAGTAAGTGTTTTATTGTTTGCTAAAGCAAAACTAATGCCTTCTGGTAAAATAAAAATTACCATTAATGGAGAAAAAGAATTAGAAGTAAATGGCGGAGATACACTATTAAATACATTAAGTAGTCAAGGCATCTTTCTGCCTTCTGCTTGTGGTGGTGGTGGTACTTGTGCTCAGTGTATCTGTCAAGTACATAGTGGTGGAGGCTCAATATTACCAACAGAAGTGCCTACTTTTACTAGAAAAGAAATAGCTAGTAATCACCGTTTAGGTTGTCAAGTGAAGGTAAAGGAAGATATGGAGGTTGAGGTGGAAGAAGAAATTTTAGGAATTAAAGAATTTAAAGCCAAGGTTGTCTCTAACTACAATGTAGCTACTTACATTAAAGAGTTTATCGTAGAAGTGCCAGAAGATATGGATTACAAAGCTGGAGGATATATTCAAATTAAAGTTCCAGCTTGTACTATTAAATTTTCTGATATGGATGTGAAGGCACACCCTCAGGATCACCCAGGAGAACCGGATAAGTTCGAAAAAGATTGGGCAGAAGGAGCTTTTGCAATCAGAAACTTAGTAATGAAAAACGATGAAGAAGTAATTAGAGCTTATTCTATGGCTTCTTATCCAGCAGAAGGAAGAAGAATAATGTTAAATGTAAGGGTTGCTGCACCACCTTGGGATAGAGATAAAAATGCTTGGATGGATGTAAATCCAGGGGTTGTTTCTTCATACATCTTTAACCAAAAAGAAGGTGACGAGGTTATTATTTCAGGACCTTATGGTGAATTCTTCATTAATGATTCTGATGCAGAGATGTTATACGTTGGCGGTGGAGCAGGAATGGCACCTATGCGTTCTCACTTATATGAGCTATTTAAAACATTGAAGACCGGAAGAACTGTAACCTACTGGTATGGTGGGCGATCTAAAGCAGAATTATTCTACATCCATTATTTTAGAGATTTAGAAAAAGACTTTCCAAACTTTAAATTCTTCTTAGTATTATCTGATGCATTAGAATCGGATAACTGGGCAAACAAAAAGGATGTGAATGATCTAGAAGGAGATGGTTTTACAGGTTTTGTACACCAAGTGGTAATAGATGAGTATTTAAGCAAGCATGAAGCTCCTGAGGACATAGAATTGTATTTCTGTGGACCACCTATGATGAATGTTGCAGTTCAAAAAATGGGAGAGGATTTTGGTATGCCAGATGAGAACATCCGTTTTGATGATTTTGGAGGGTAATTAAATATTGAAAAAAGTTTAAAAAGTGTAGGTTTATCTACAGTTTTTTTTACTCTTTTCTAGAATAGAAAGGTTTAATTATAGACCTAAATAGTCTAGTAGAACTACCCAGTTTTACGTTTGTAGATGTTTTTATGCAACTTTTTACTGTTACTTTTCGTTTAATAGTTAAATTCTTATGTGAAAGAGTTATGAAATGGTTAATTATAACAGTTGGGTTCTTATTGTTGTTTAGTGCTACTATATTCTCGCAGGTAACCTTTACAGGTTACTTGGTAGATGCAGGTGATAAAAAACTCAGAGATGTAGAGGTCAATCTTTATAAAGGAAATGAGAAACTCTCGACAAAAAAATGGACTAAAAAATTTGATTATAACCTAGAATTAGAAACCTATTATACTTTAGAACTTGTTAAGGTGGGATTTATTTCTAAGCGAATTGCTATTTCTACTTTTGAAGGAGATAAGGGGGCAGAACCTTTTTTGTTTGTTATGGAGCTTGTTGCTAAGGAGGATGGAGTAGAAGGAATGGATCAAGATTATCCTTCAGCATTAATTGAGTACAAAAAAAATGAAGGTACTTTTAATTTTGATGTGAACTATGCTAAAAATTTAAAGAAGGAAGAAAAGGAAGCTGCTAAAAAGAAGAAAAAGAAGAATAATTAAAATCCTGATTTTTTCATAAACATTCTTACCTTATCATATTCAGGAGAACCTTTTCTGTAAAATTCTAATTTTTCACCATACATATCCTCCTTGTTTACATTCTCAGTAATAAAAGCCCTTAAATTTTCTGTAGTAACTGAATCTACTTTAAAATTAGTTTCCATATAATCAGCATCAATAAACTGAACATAAAATTCATTTTTACCTGTCCAACCATAT
>JAJCYN010000446.1 GCA_029262915.1 Flavobacteriales bacterium | reverse complement strand
ACAATTGTTTTTGGAGAATCATATAATTTTTTAAATAAGCTTAATGAACTTTTTACTTTATTGGCATTTTGGAAACTTTTAGATAAATCTGATAATTCTGTTGGTTTAGGTTCGAGCATACCATACATTCCTGCAAATTGTTTTCTGTATTTTCCTAAAACTGGAGAATCAGGCATAATGTACAGTTTTGCTGTTCCGTGATATAGTTCTGTAGCATCCAATAAACTGGAAACAAACAATGCTCCATAAGGGTGTTGAGTTGCTACCATATCTTGATTAATATCTTTAACTATATTTATTCTGAATTCTATTGGTAATGCCTTAGATGGTGTTTTGTCTATAGACCTAAAAGCATACTTTCTACCATCCTTATCAACAAATTTTAAAGAGATAGTTTGTAATCCCCCACCTTTTTTTAGAGGAGTTAATCCACCAAAAGTGGTATCTAAATGAAGTGTGGGAATGGTTACTGATTGACTCCAAGCATCACGATAAAGCGAACCAAAAAAGAGTTGTTTAAATTTTGAAGCTTCATAATTACCACCAATAATACTATCGTTTGTATGGTATTTTTTACTTTCTGTAGTTTTAATAGAGTTAGAAAAAATATGATTGTGATCTTCATTATGGAGCGGAAAAACTTCATCCAAAATGAACCGATTGGTATTTTTATCCAATGTGAAAAACTTGCTAAACACTTCGTGGGTTGCTAAAACTTCTAGCTTAACAAAGCCTGAAGATTTATCTTTATATAAGGTATTTTCCATTCTACTTACTTGTCCACTTTTAAGGAAACTCCCAGAAATTACTTGGTAATTGTTGTTTATTTTAAGCAATTGAAGGTCGTACTCGTGGCTTGAGCACATAATTACATCTTGGTGGCTATATAATACATTTTCAATATCTTTAATGTACTGCTTGTATTCGAGGCTACTAAAATCTTGGGTTGAGCCAATGTTTTGTCGGTAGCAATGATAAAAGGTGCCATAAAACGGTATAAATATTTTGTTGTTCGGATCGTTGTGAGTAAAAGGAAATAACTGACCAATTAAATTCGAGTTTCCGCCATAAACACCTCCAGAAGTTATTGGGTGGTGAGCAACGATGAAAACCCTTCTGTTTTCTGCTGTTTCAATGGCTTCGTTTAATTCTTCTAAAATTTGAACTTTAAGAATGTTTTTACATTCGGAATCGGTAGGCAAAATTTTTCGATAAGGATGTAGCCACCACTGAGAATTAATTCCAATTATTCGAATGTTATCGCCAATATCTTTAACATAAGGACCTGGGCAATCTTTTTTTGGAATGAAAATATTATGACCAATTTTTTGTTTAAAAGAATGCTCTAATGCACTAACACTATCTAGTCCATAAAACCCAGAATTATCCCAGTCGTGATCTCCTGTAACAGAAATTACATTATTACCAGCGGCTATGTTTTTTTTAATAAAAGAAGTTAATATCGTTTTTTTTGATTTTTCTTGACGAACGTCTCCTAAAATTAACAAAGTATAATTCTTATTTTCTTGTTCAATTTTAACAGCTGCTTCAAATTGATTTAATTTTTGTTCAAGATCGGGTCCATCTAAATTTCCTATTAAATAGATATTTTGCTGTGCAAAATATAAATTAGTGATAAACAAAAGAAAAAGAAAAATGCAGACTTTCTTCATTTATAAGCAGCTTGTTTTTAGTAATTTATAGACGAAGATATTGAGAAAGGAATTAAAAAATGGTCATTAAAATTACTTTTTATGAAAAAAAGATAAAGAAAATAGATTTGTCGATTGTTTGACATTTTTTTAAAGCCAAAGATAGCTTCTCATAAGCATAAGCTATATAATCTACCTTTCATACAATCCCATCAACACTTTTTCAGGTGTAAAAGGAGCATCAAACTTTAATTTATAATTCGGATTAAAAGCCTTTACTGCATTTTGGATAGCAAAATAAGCACCTATCCCATACATTAATGGTGGCTCACCAACAGCTTTCGATTTTTTAATTGCTAATTCGTGTCCTTCTGTTGTTAAAGCTTCTATTTCTATACTTTTTGGTGCTGAATAAATATCAGGAATTTTATAGGTTGATAATGCATTCGATAACAATTTCCCATCATCATTATAAAGCAATTCTTCCATTGTCATCCAGCCAATTCCTTGTACCAAAGCTCCTTCAACTTGCCCATTATCAATTGCTGTATTCATACTTTTTCCAAAATCGTGTACAATTTTAATGGCATCAAATTCATAAGTTCCTCTTATACAGTCTACCGTAACAATAGAAATTGCCGTACCATAAACGTGATATGCAAAAGGATGTCCTTTTTCTATGGTCTTATCAAAATGAATTAAAGGAGTAGCATAATGACCATTTTCTGTTAAACAAACCCTTTCTAAAAATGCCATTTCAATTAATTTTTCCCAATTTAAATCGGTTTTTTCGTCATTATCATAAACAATCCCTTCTCTTATATTAATAGCTGAAGTGACCGTATCTAAATGTTTGGAAGCTGTTTCTTTTAATCTTTTTAATAACGGGTTGCAATCATTTTCAAGTGCTTTTCCATTTAAATCTGCAGTAGCACTTGCCGCAGTTGGAGAAGTATTAGCAACTCTCGTGGTATTGGTTGTTTCTAATTTTATTTTATCTGTATTAATCTTAAAAATATCTGCAGCTACTTGCACCATTTTGGTATTTACTCCTTGTCCCATTTCAACCGCTCCTGTGCTTATACCAACACTACCATCTTGATAAATGTGAACTAAAGCTCTGGCGTGGTTCATTGGTGTATTGGTAAATGAAATTCCAAAACAAATAGGCATTAATGAAAGCCCTTTTTTGAAATGTTTATTTTCCTGATTGAAAGTTTTAACTTCTTTTTCGAGTGCTTCTAAAGCAAATTTATCTTTTACAGCACTCCAAGAACTTTCAGCTTGAGCTTGGTCTACGACTTGTCCGAAAGAAAATTCATCTCCATTTTTAAATAAGTTTTTTTCCTGAATTTTATGAGGAGAAATATTTAATTCATTTGCTGCGTGTGCAATTGCTGCTTCAATGACATACATCCCCTGTGGTCCTCCAAAACCTCTAAAAGCTGTATTTGGTGGCAAATTTGTTTTACAACTGTAAGCTGTAACATTTACATTGGGAACAAAATAACTGTTTGTTGCGTGAAACAAGGTTCTTTCCATTATGGCCGGTGATAAATCAGCAGCAGCTCCAGCATTTTGATGAAATGTAGCTTCGTATGCTATAATTTTCAACTCTTTTGAAAGCCCAATTTTATAGTCTGATTTATAAGGGTGACGTTTACCTGTCATACGCATATCATCCATTCGATGTAGTGCTACTTTTACTGGGTTTTTAGCAATTTGAGCTCCCAATGCAGCCATTACTCCCCAAGGGGTAGCTTGGTCTTCTTTTCCTCCAAAACCTCCACCTAAACGGACTACATCTACTTCTATTTTATGCATAGGAATACCCAGCACTTTAGCGGCTGTTTTTTGCACCGCTGTAGGTCCTTGTGTAGAAGAAGATAATCTAATGTGTCCATTTTCCATAGGAACGGCATAAGCTCCTTGAGTTTCTATATACAAATGTTCTTGCCCGTTAGAATCGGCTACTCCTTCAAAAATATACTCACAATCGTTCCAAGTAGCGGAAGTATCCCCTAAATTAAAGGTCCGAGGAGGAAAAATCAATTGGTCTTTTTCTCGAGCTTCTCTAGGATCAACAATTACAGGAAGTTCTTCTATTTCTATTTCAATCAGTTTTCGAGCTTTTCGAGCAATACTTTCAGATTCTGCTAATATTAAAGCAATCGGTTGTCCACAAAAATGAACTTCATCTTCTGCAAAAAGTGGTTCATCAGGAAAAATACCTCCGATTTGATTTTCGGATGGAACATCTTTGTAAGTAATTATCCTTTCTACACCAGGTAAGTTTTGTGCTTTAGAATAATCAATGTTTTTAATTTTTCCGTGAGCTTTAGGGGAGTCAAAAACAACTCCATATAATGTCCCTGTAATTACAGGAATATCATCTAAATAAATGGATTCTCCCCTAACGTGTCCTTTCGAATCTATATTTTTCATACCAATACCTCCAATTCAAATTTAGTGGGAAACAATTCTACAAAATGGGCATAAAACAATTGTCGTAACAGTAATCGTTTGTATTCTTCTGTTCCTCTTGCATCACTTATTGGTGCAATTTCTTCTTGCATTGTAGCAATTGCTTTTACAATGTTTTCTGGTGTTAATGTTTGCCCAGTTAAAAAATCGCAGGTATTCTGTAAAAATTTTGGCGTTGGTCCAACTCCTCCTGCGGAAGCATAAACTTGAGTAATTACATCATTTTGTACTTGGATAGAAAGTGCTGAATTTACACTGGCAATGTCTAAATAAGTCCGTTTACTTACTTTCTCAAAATTAAAATGGGTGTTCTTATCTGGAACTTTAAATTGGATATGATGGATATATTCATCTTCTGCTTTATCAATGTCTTTGTATCCTTTATAAAAATCTTTTAGCAAAATGATTCTTTCATCATTATTGTTGTTTTTCAGAATAATGGAAGTATTCAACGCTATGAAAAAAGCAGTTAAATCTCCAATGGGAGACGCATTAACAAAATTACCTGCAAGTGTTCCAATATTACGAATTGGAGTTGATGAAATTAGTTTAAGGTGTTGATAAAGGTTTGTAAAAATTTCATTTAGTTGCTCAGATTCCATCAAATCTGTAACGGTATTTGCTGCTCCAATTGTACAAATACCATTTTCAAAATTCAGTTGTTTGAAATTCTTATTAAGAGATGTAAAACGGATATCTCTTCCTTCCATTTCATCAGGTTTTTGAACATATAAATCTGTTCCACCACCTACAATTATAGCATCATTAATGTAATTCTTCTCCACTTCAATATTTTGAATTCTATTTGAAATAGTAGAAAAATAGTCAGGAATAAATTGATTATCAACTAACCATTTTACCGGGTTATTTAAATCTTTATTTTTTAAATTATTGTAAATAATCTCAGCAGCTCTTTCTATCGATTTATATCCAGTACATCTACAGATATTTCCATCGATTGAACTGATTACATCATCATAGGTGATTGTTTTATTTGATAAACAAAGTCCTGAAAA
>JAJCYN010000445.1 GCA_029262915.1 Flavobacteriales bacterium | reverse complement strand
CAAAAAAGGTGTTTCAAAATAAAAAAACTAAAGAAGTAAAATCTACAGATTTCTTTGCACTGAAATTTGCAAAAAAAATGGCTGAATTTGTTGCTGATAATAAAGCTTTAGCGACTAAAGTTACTAACAAAGAAAAAGGATATCGATTACTTAAAATTCTTGATATTATTAAGGAATATAATTCAACTTGTAAATAAAACCAATGAGCAAGCTATCAAAAATATTATTACTTATTATTTTAATAAGCCAATCTTTATGGGCTCAAGAACCTATTTATAGATGGGGAGAACCTGCCACAAATGATAATACTGAACGAAAAATCGATCAACTGATAACACTTGGTAATGATGGGTTTATATTGTTAAGAAAACATCAGGACATAACCTATACTACCACTTATTGGCTAGAGTATTATGATGCCAAACTTAAATTACAAGGAACCCGTCAAATTGATTTTAATGCGGGTGTAATGGGTAATTCATACAACATCGAAAGCATTTCTGTAGCAAATGGAGTAATATATGCCTTTGTAACTCATTGGGAAAAAGCAGCAGAAAAGCATACGCTTTCTATAAAGAAAATTTCAGTAGAAGGAGAGATGAGTGATGTTAAAGATTTGGATGTGATTAAAGCAAAAAAAATGGGAAATAAAGGAATGTTTGATGTCTCCTTTTCGGATGATGGAAGTAAATTGCTTGTCATTTCTGAGCTTCCTTTTGTGAAAAAGACAACAGAAAAAATTCGATTAAATTGTTTTGATGTTTCATCAATGAGCCCGATATGGTCTTTTGATAAGGAATTGTCTTGGCCATCCAAACGTGCATCAAATAATGAGATTGCAGTTGATAATAAAGGACAAGCATATCTATTTAAAAAAATCTGGCAAAAACCAGAATGGAAATATTCACTTTATAGTTTTGATGGGAAAGAGAATTGGACAAATTTCTCATCGCTTGGATTGGACGGGTTAGAAATTGTTGATTATAAAATAAAATTTGATCAGAAAAATGAATTTGTATTGTATGCTACTGTTACTAAAAAACCATCAAATTATAAAAAATTGCTTCATAGTTCATGGTTTGTTCATCTCCCTGCTGATTTAAAAAGCTCAACAATTCAACTGGAACCATGGAATAAAGAGATTCTTACTCGATTTGGAGGAGATAAAATGGCTTCTCAAGGAGAGAATGGACATATTGATGATTTTTATATTAAAGACTTGCTTTTTCGAGAAGATGGAAATATGTTAGTGTTGATGGAAAAATTACGAACAGATAAAAAACCAATAGCAGGCTCTTCCCCTATAAAATATAGTTATAAATGGAATTACGGTGGAGTTTTAGCCATTTGTTTAAATTCAGCTGGTAAGTTAATTTGGTGGCAAGACTTTAATAAGAGGCAGGAAATAAATAGTAATGAGAATACTGATAAATATGGTTCTTTTGTTTATCATTTAAAAGAAGATAGGCTTTATATATTGTGGAATAATACTGTACTTTCTGTACCTTCTATTCCACCTGCTAATTGGAAAGAACCGGATGGAACAAAATATGTAAAACATAAGGCATTTGATGATAAAACAGTTCATGCAACATTTATGCACGTGATTGAACCTGATGGATCAATGGCATATAAAAACAGAAAATTTGGGCTGCCATTATTTAAACTTCATGAAGGAGCAGTATTTGAAATGAGCTTAACTACTCCATTTTTCTTTGTATTAAATGGTGATCTTGTTGTGATGTCAGCAATGCATAATGGGGGGAAACGATACCGATTTGGATTTATTGGTTTGTAAACACACTTTGTATTAAAAGTTTACAATTTATTAACCTATATTAATTAAATAGATATGAATAGTTCAATTAGTTTTTTTAAGATAACAGTAATGCTTTTTCTTTGTTTTACAGTATTATTTTCTTGTAGTAAAGATGAGGAAGAAGTTGTTGCAGCTGAGTTTTCTTCAGCAAGTTTTGATATAGGGCACTTAACAGTAAAAATGATAGGAATTCCCGCTGTTGTTGATAGCATTGAATACACCAATTTAACTAAAGGTATTACGAATACCGTTGATCATTCTGGTTTTATATATGACCAACCCAACAACATGAGTGTTTTGTCGGTTGCTTTAGCAAGCGGTAATCTTAATGACCAAGTTCAATGTTGCGTTTACCTTAATTCATCAATAAGCATAGGAGTAGCATTTAAAAATATTACTTCAGATTCTATTACAACAACATTTACGTCTTCAAGTATTTATTGTCAAGGAGGAAATTATTAAAATAAAAAAGGGATAGAAGTTTTTCTTCCATCCCAATAAACAATAACTTCAAAAGTTAATTTTCTTTCTTATCAGGGTGCAGTTTAGGTAGTGATTTGCTCGTAATTCTCTTATAATTATCAGCAATTCTCTTATACTCCTTTTCAAAAAGAATTTCTGCTTCTTTATCATCCCTTGTTTTGGCAGATTTAGAAATTGCTTGAAGCCTTGCCATAAATTTTTGTTTATCAACATCAGACAATGACTTCTCTTTTTTAATGGTTGCTTCAGCAGAAACAATTGCTGTATTTATTTCGTCAGTAATAGTTTTTGATGTCTGGGCAAAAGTATTATTTCCAATGAAAATAAATAGCCCTAATAAAGCATTTACTAATATCGATTTTTTCATAGCTATATATTTATTATTCTTTAATGAATTTATGTGTTATTGTTCCATCGTTAAATTGGATAAAATATAATCCTTTATTCAACTGAGAAATATTAAGCTTATAATTAGGCTTATCAATAGAAGAAGAAATCACAGTCTTACCTAAAATATCTAAAACCTTAAAGTCATTATTTGCAATATTAGCATTATTGTAAGCCCCTCCAATATGAATCAAATTTTTCGCAGGATTAGGGTAAATACTAATTCCCACTCTGCTTAACTCGTTAATACCAACACCAATTATTGTAACTGTAGTAGTTGTAGTATCAGAATTACCACAACTGTTAGTTGCAATTAGCACTACAGTATAAGTACCATTAGCAGTATAAGTATGCGAAGGGTTTTCTAAAGTCGAACTGGATAAATCACCAAAATCCCAATTCCATGAAGTAGCATTAGTTGATGTGCTGGTAAAGTTAACCGTACCACCAGTATTAATAAATGTAAAATTAGCGACTACGGAATTTGCAATAGTTACTGCAATAGTTTGGGCAGTACTACTTCCGCACACATTATCTGCAGTTACAGAAATATTTCCAGTGGTTACCCCATCATTGGTTGCTGAAATACTATTTGTACTACTCGACCCTATCCATCCTGTTGGTAAAGTCCAAGTATAGAACATTCCCGCAACATTAGTAACCGAATAAACTTCCGAAACACTTGGGCAAGGACTTGTATTTCCCGAAATGGCACTAGGTGCTGCCGGAACAGCAACAACACTAATATGAGCACTGTCAATTCTGGTTGTAGGTCCATTCCCATCATCAACGGTTAACGAAACAGTATAGAATCCCGTAGAGGCATAAGTTATAGTTGGATTCTGCAATATTGAAGTGCTAGGTGTACCTCCTGGAAAACTCCAAAACCAAGAGGTAGGAGTTGCTCCAGTTGATAAATCTGTAAATTGAACGGTTGCTCCAACACAAGTACTACTTGGGGAACCTTGAAAATCAGCATTTAAGGCACTTGATAAATTATTCCATTTCCACATACCATCTGTTGTTGCGTTTTGGTTAAACCATCCAGACCAGCCAATAAACGGATTAGTAAATTCTAC
>JAJCYN010000444.1 GCA_029262915.1 Flavobacteriales bacterium | reverse complement strand
ATTACCAAAAGAGGAGATATTATTGCCATTAATTCATGTGGTGCTTACGGAGAAGTTATGGCATCTCAATACAACTTAAGAGATTTGGTGAAGGCCGTTTATTGAGTTGCAATAAATATAGTAACTTCGTTACGGTGCACGATATAAAAAACCGATGTAATGAAGCTTTCTCCTCAGTTAAAAATAAACCTCAAGAAAGTAGCAGTAATTACTTGTTGTTACATCCTATTTAATTTATTTATTACTTTCTTTATAAATGCAATATTAAATTCACCATTTAGTTTAGGTCCTTCTCCATTATTCATATTTAAAAGTGGATTAATTACTAATACCATCTCTGGTATTGTTGGTGGAATACTTGGTGGTACCAGTTTAGTGTTAATTAATAGTAGGCTTTTTCAAAAGAAATCTTTTCGCTATGCCCTCTTTACTACCGCTTATTTGTATGTGCTCGTTTTTTCTCTTATTACAATTAGTACCAACTGGTTTTTTGCTTATGGTCAATTAGGAAATTCTGCAACTATTTTAAAAGTTACCTATTTAGCTTTCGAATTAATGGTAAATCAATCCCTAATCGCATTCTTTATTATATGGGGAGGAGTTACATTACTTACGCTGTTCTTATTACAAGTTAATGATAAATTTGGCCCCGGAATACTGTTGAAATTTATAATGGGCAAATATTATCAACCAAAAAAGGAAGAACGCTTTTTTATGTTTCTTGATATGAAATCTTCCACAACAATTGCAGAAAAAATAGGTAATGAATGGTATTTTAGTTTATTGAGCAACTTGTTTTCACATATTACCAATACTATTCTCAACCATGAAGGTGAAATATACCAGTATGTTGGTGATGAAATAGTAATTTCTTGGCCCCTTAAAAAGGGAATAAAAAATGCCAATAGTTTGAACTGTTTCACTCAAATTCAAAAAAAGCTTTTAGAGTTGGCTCCATTTTATGAAAAAAAATATGGGTTGACTCCACAATTCAAAGCTGGATTACATTACGGTCAGGTTATGGCAGGGGAAATTGGTGTTATAAAAAGAGATATTATTTATTCAGGAGATGTATTAAATACCGCTGCACGAATTCAAGAACAATGCAATGTATATGATGTAGATTTTCTTGTTTCTGATGATGCCTTTAATCTTATACAAGATAAAGACAACTACAAACTTATTCCTATAGGAAGCATTGAACTAAGAGGAAAAGAGCAAAAGATAAGTATTAATACTGTTAAATTAATAAATTAGGCAGCTAATGGATTTTGAATGCTATTTATTGATTTGACCATACAATTCTAGATTATCATTAAGAATCATTATATATTTGACAATTATCAGCTAAAAGTTAATGATAGGTAAAAAACTAAAGATTTTGTTCAGTGATATTCGTTTCTGGATCGTTGTCTTCTTTTTAGTAAGATTAATTGGTATTACCAACCCTCCTTTGGAAGTTGCACATAATTGGAGACAGACTACTGTTACATCAGTTGCAAGAAATTATTTGGAGATCGACAATAACATTCTCTATCCTAGAATAGATATTGCAGGTGAAAAGACAGGCATAACGGGAATGGAATTTCCACTTTTAAATTACCTCATCTATCTATTGTCAGAAATTTTCGGTTACGAACATTGGTATGGAAGGTTAATAAACTTATCAATTTCAAGCTTTAGTCTGTTATACTTTTATAAATTAATAAACAACTTCTTTAAATCAAAAATAGCTTTCAATGCTACCATAGTTTTACTTTTTTCAATTTGGTTTAGTTACTCAAGAAAAATAATGCCTGACACTTTTTCTATGTCTTTCATTATAGCCAGTATCTATTATGGAAGCAACTACTTAAATAACTCATCCAAGTCCTTTCAATTTGGCAACTTGCTTCTATATTTCTTTATGGCATCGTTGGGAATGCTAGCAAAATTACCATCTGGTTATTTATTGATTATTTTTTCAATTTTTCTCTTGGATAAAACTATTACTGTTCAGCGAAAAATTATTTTCCTAACCGTTTCTATACTGAGTCTTTTATCTCCCTTAATATGGTATTTCCATTGGGTTCCTCATCTAATAGAAACCTACGGGGTTTGGCATTTTTTTATGGGAAATAGTATTGCTCAAGGTATCCAAGAAGTTAGTCAAAACCTCATCCTCACAATGGAAAAATTTTACAACTCCGCTCTGAAATATATCGGATTCATCATCTTTATGTATGGGCTCATTTCTGTTATTCGAAAAAAAGAAATGAATTTGTTATATATATTGATAATTAGCTTTTTAAGCTTTCTAATAGTAATATTTAAAATTGGGTATTCTTTTCCTCATCACGGTTATTACATTATTCCTTTTGTACCAGTAATGGCTCTTATTGTTGGATATGGTCTAAGACAAATTAAATCCAAAAAATTCACTATCATCATTCTCCTTGCAATTTGCATTGAAGGGGTGTTGAATCAACAACACGATTTCATAATTTATGATAAAAAAATGTCGTTATTAAGTTTGGAGGAAAAATTAAATAGAATTTCGAAACGAGAAGATCTAATTCTCATAAATAGTGGTGATAGTACGACTCCAATGTATTTTTCCCATCGCAAAGGATGGGGACTTTCGAACAAAGAAATAACAAATGGAGATCACATTAAAACCCTTAAAGAAAAAGGACTTAAAATTATAGTAATTTTAAAACACTCATTCGGAAGTAATATGATTTTAGATCTTCCGATTGCTTTTGAAAACGAAAATTATTGTATTTATAAACTATGAAAAACTGGGGTTAAAAGATAAATTTCTTATTTCCTAATATAAGCCCTAACATAATCTATCTCAAAAAAATTAGGGAAAATTGCTTCTTCCAAATTCATATTATGAATGTCACTTACTGCGTAATTAATGATAATATGCATTGGATAGATCATAGTTTTCACCCCTCTTCTTGAACTTCTTATTTTTTTATTATCATAATACCACGTCATTTTTTTAGGTGTCCACTCAATTGCATAGATATGAAAATCCATTGATGCGTCAGCTACCTTATATCCTTTTGTCTGTCTTTTCTTTTTATTATTTTTATTCAACCAATGTTGAGTCGTACTTATTCGATCGGGAGTATTGGTGTAAAATTCATAAACATCAATTTCAGGTGGCCATTTTTCTGTAGAAGCCAACCAAAATGCGGTCCAGAATCCCGTTCCTTTAGGGTTTTTACTTCTTATTTCAAAATAGCCATATTTTTGCTTAAAGGATCGATTACAATCAATCATTCCAGACATATACGGCATCTTCCCTTCATTTT
>JAJCYN010000443.1 GCA_029262915.1 Flavobacteriales bacterium | reverse complement strand
TTGAAATTGTAAATGATAAAATTGGACCAAGAACTACCCAAACTTTAGCAGGATCCTATACTTATAGATTAAAATTGGGGAGAGGTAAATTAGCATTTGGTTTAAGTGCTGGTATTTTAAACTATAATTATGACTGGAATAAAATTGAATATAAACAGAGTGATGATGCCATTCCAGTAACAGCAAAAGAAACCTTTATTTTGCCTACTTTCGATTTTGGTATGTATTATAATACACGTACGTTTTATCTTGGTCTTGCTGTCGATCATCTAAATCAGGCTGAATTTAATTTATTGTCTACATCAGGAATCGATTCAACGGAATCTACCTCTCAAGTATATTCGCATGGAACCTTTACTTTAGGCAAAGCTTTTGTATTAAACGATAATTTAGTTTTAAAAACTTCTTTATTGATGCGTACTTCTAAAATTGTTGGAAATTTGGATATAAATGTAGGAGTGTTAATGAAGAATAAAATATTTTTTGGTATAACACTAAGATCTACAGAAACATTAGTTGTTATGACTGAAATTAATGTAAGTAAAAAATTAAGAATGGGAATAGCATATGATATAGATGGTACTGATTTAGCCACTTCTACATCAGGGTCACTTGAATTTTTTCTAGGGTATGACGTATCTCTGTTTAAATCAAAAGTAGTTTCACCAAGATATTTTTAGTTTAAGAATGACACAAAGAGTAGTTAGAAGAATAGGGATCATACTAGTTGTAGTATTTAGTATACATAGTGACTCATTTGCTCAATTAAAAAAAGCAAATAGTTATTTTAAGCAAGAACAATTTAATGATGCTATAAAATATTACAGTAAAGTATTAAAGAAAGATGTCTCTAATGCAGAGGCTACCCAAAACATAGCATTTGCTTATCGAAAATTAAAAGATTACTCAAACGCTGAGGTCTATTATGCAAAAGCAACTGAAATAAATCCTGATGAGAGTACAAACTTTTTATATTATGGTCAAACACTAAAAAATAACAATAAAGTAAGAGAAGCGAAAGCTCAATTTGAAAAATTTGTAGCTAAGAATCCGAATAGTTTTATGGGAAAATTAATGGTTCAGTCTTGTGGAGATATTAGAGATTGGGAAGTTGAGGACAAAGCTTATGAAATTTCTAATGTAGAAAATATTAACACTAAAAATGCAGATTTTTGTCCGCTAGTTTATGAAGATGGAATAGTGTTTGTTTCTGAAAGAGGAGTTGATTTAGTAAATGAAAATCATTATGGAATGTCTAATAAACCTTATCTATCTATCTTTTTTGCTAAGCAAGATAAACAATACAAGAAAGCAAAACGTTTTTCAAGCCAATTAAATTCTCTTTATCATGATGGTCCAATATCAATATCGTCAGATGGAAAGACAATTTACTTTACTAGAGTGGATAAGATAGAACAAGGTAAAGCATACACAAATAGATTAAAAATTTATTCTGCTAATTTAGAGGGTAAAAAATGGAAAAATGTAACTCCATTTACTCACAATAGTTCGAGTTATTCTGTGGCTCATCCATGGATATCAGAAGATGGTAAACAACTATTTTTTGCTTCTGATATGCAAGGAGGACAAGGAGGAATGGATATCTATGTTTCTACTAAAAATGGAGAAGAATGGAGTAAACCGGTTAGTTTAGGGAAGGATGTAAATACTCCCGAAAATGAAGTATTTCCATATTATAAAAATAAGGTATTATATTTTTCATCAGATGGACATTCTGGTTATGGAGGACTAGATATCTATTCTGTAAACCAATTAGATAAATGGAAAAATCCAGTCAACTTAAAAGCACCATTAAATTCTTCAAAAGATGATTTTGGCATTTTTTATAAAGATGATGAAAGTGGATATTTTTCATCAAATAGAGAAGGAGGATTAGGAAGTGATGATATCTACAGTTTTACCTGGCATACTTTAACTCCACAAACAGAGATGTCGGGACTTTTGGAATATGAAAAATTAGCTTCTGCAGGAACTACTATAAATTTACTAGATGAAAATGATAATATAGTTCGTACTACGGTTACTGATGAATATGGTAAGTTTAAATTTGATAAACTAGATTTAGATAAAAACTATTTGTTAAGCATTGATGCTACTGATGATAGTTTTTTAGGAGGATCGAATCTTTTTATGACCAATTCGAAAGGAGAAAAAGTGTTATTGGCTAATAAATTAGGAAAAGGAAAATTTACATTTCAGGCGTTACCTTATGAGTATTATGATGGACTAGAACTATTAAAAGAAGAAGATGAAAGTTTATTTACGATAAGTGTATTTGGTCAAATTTACAAGAAACTACCGGGGGATTATTCTGGAGAAATGGAAGTTTGGGTGGTGGATGATGAAGGAAATGTTATTGGAAAGGCTACAGCTGATAAAGATGGTAAATTTTCATTTGATAAGCTTTCTCCAGATGAACAATATTTATTTATGTTAGCGGAAGACGATGCATTATTAAATATGATTATAGTTGATGAAAATGGGAATGTATTAGAAGCTGCTAAAAGATTGATTGATGGAAAATATCGCTACGTTAGATTAGATGCCGAACAGAATGTTATTACCTTAATTAATGAAATTGACGAGGTAATTAAAATTGCAGAAAATGAAAATTTCATTATTTCTAAGGTTTTATACGAGTATCGTTCTGCAGAAATTAATGAAACTGCTGCTAAGGAATTGAATAAGCTGGTATTAATTTTGAAAAAAAATAAAGACATTGGAGTTGAATTAAGTTCTCACACAGACTCAAAAGGCGGAGATAAGTACAATATGGAGTTGTCTCAAAAAAGAGCTAATAAAGCTGTAGAATATGTAGTGTCTAAAGGAATAAATGCAGCTAAAATTGTTGCTAAAGGTTTTGGAGAGACACAACCCGTAGCACCTAACGAATTACCTAACGGAAAAGACAACCCAGAAGGAAGAGCTAAAAACAGGAGAACAGAATTTAAGGTTATTAAGCTAAAGTAGTCGAGTGAAAAAGACAGTAGTTTTCTTATTAGCATTACTATTTTCATTTAATAGTTTTGCTCAGCAAAGCAGTATAAAATTTGGTCATTTAGGACTTAAAGAAGGACTGTCTCAAAGTGATGTTTTAGCGATAAAACAAACTAACAACGGTTTATTGTGGTTTGGTACTCAAGATGGATTAAATTCATACAATGGATATGAATTCACTGTCTATTCACATGATTTATTAGATACATTTTCTATTTCTAACAGTTTTATCCACGTTATTTTAGAAGAGAATGATAGCATTTTATGGTTAGGCACAGAGAATGGGCTAAACTTATTTAATACCGCTACACAAAAATTCACCAATATTTTTCATAAAAAGGGGTTTAAAAAAAGGAAAATAAATGTGTGGGCATTAACGAAAGATTCAGCGAATAATATATGGATAGGTACAGATAAAGAGCTCTTTAAAATTAATACAAAAACGCGTAAATTGGAGAAGGTTAATCTTCAATTAAGTACTCAAAATAATAGAGTAAATATTAGAAAAATACTAATTACTAAACAATATCAGTTATTAATTGCAACAGAAGGAAATGGGTTAATTTATTATGATCCCAACACTCAAGACACAAGACAATATTATATGGGCAATAGCATGCTTAAAAGTGATGTGATTTGGGATATCCATAAGGATTCTAGCGGAAAAATAGCTTTAGCGACTAATAAAGGAGTTAATTTTTTTGATGTTAACAAAAAGAAAATAACTTCTATTAAAATATTAGATGATGTAATTGGTAACAATGTAATTAAAACCATTTTTGAAGATAAATCAGGAATTATATGGATAGGGACAGAAAGCAATGGTTTGTTTAGGTTAAACTCTCTCTCAAATGTCGATCATTATGTTTACGATGCTAATCGAAATACCAGTTTAAACAGTAATAAAATTAATATTATTTATGAAGATGCTTATGGAATTATATGGATAGGTACTCAATCGGGGATTAATAAATTTGATAAACAAAAACAATATTTCAAACATCATCAACATTGGCCTAATAAAGCTAAAACTATTAATAGTAATATGGTTTGGTCTATTTTTCAAGATGAGGAAGATGGAGATGTATGGGTTGGAACAGATAAAGGGGTAAATGTATTTGATAGTGAAACAGGGAATGTAAATGTTATAATACCGAATTTTTCATTTACCAATAAGAAAAAAAATAAAGGAATTTATTCAATATTTAAAGATCAAAATGGAATTATTTATTTAGGTACTGATGGAGGCGTTTTTTATGTTAAAAATGGTAAAATAATTCATATTAATGATTTCGAAAAACATCAAAATGAAGACAGGACTTATGCTGTAATAAAAGATAATAAAAACAGGCTATGGTTTGGAACAAAACAAGGTTTAGTGGTATTAAAAAAGGATAGAAAAACATTTAATACCTATACTACAGAAGATGGTTTGTCAAGTGATATAGTAAGGTCTTTATATAATGATAAACAAGGTAATATCTGGGTAGGAACTGATGGTGGTGGGTTATGTAAAGTGATTGAAAAAGAAAGTAAAACAGAGTTTAAAATTTATCAAAATGATCAAGAAAAAATAAATACAATAAGCAATAATACAGTATTGTCAATTTATCAAGATAATGAAGGGTTTTTATGGATAGGAACTTTTGGAGGAGGGTTAAATAAATTCAATCTCAAAACGGAAGAATTTACTCTATTTTCACATAAAGATGGATTATCTAATAATGTAATATATGGCATTCTTGAGGATACAAAACAAAACTTATGGCTGAGTACTAATAAAGGGATATCTTTTTTTAATACAAAAACGAATCAATTCAAAAATTTTGATGAAACAGATGGTTTACAGAGCAACGAGTTTAATAATGGAGCCTATTTTAAAAATAAATTAGGTCAAATGTTCTTTGGTGGAATAAATGGCTTTAACTCCTTTTATCCAGAAGATATAAATATTAATACTACAAAAGCAAAACCTCTTATTACTAAGTTTTATCTGTTTAATAAACCTGTTAAAATAGGCAAGAACGAAATTCTTAAAAAACATATTTCAGAATTAGATGAGATCGTTTTAAAATA